>NZ_JBIUCP010000001.1:0-193817 GCF_044538765.1 Acinetobacter sp. ABJ-A23_2 | reverse complement strand
AAAAAATATAACTTCAAACAGGATTTATATGCACCTTATATATTACATTCTTAAATAAACAAAGCTAAAAGCTCCGACAAGAACTAACACCAACAATGTCATAAATTTAGTTATTTTTTTATCTTCCCATGTAATTTTAAGCATAGTCCAGCCCTGAAAGCGTTTAGCAAGAATGCTATTTAAAATAAGCGTTGAAAGATGCAATATAACCAAAGCTAAAAATAAGTTTGCGAAAAATGAATGTAAGTCTCTCAAAGAATAAGTAAAGTGCTCTGTTCCATATCCAAGTGCTACAACAACAGGAATGAGTATAAAAATAAATACAATCGAAGCTTGAAATAGCCCAATACTGAATAATTGAATTGAATTTTTCGAAAAAATACTTACTGAATTTGCATGACTAAACGACTTTTTAATTGCGTTGAATGCCATACTGCTCCGCTTCTTTATGCCAAATGGCACAGTATTTGAAATACGTGGACTTAAAAAATGCCAGATAACCCGTGTGGTAATACTCATCAGGAGGATATAACCAAACATCATATGCACCTGATGTAAGTCCTCACTATCTCCCGTAAAATAAGCACCAACAAACGCAACCATAATAATGATGTGCAAGATTCTTATAAGAATATCAATATGAGATAAAGTTTTTGACATCACAAAACTCAAAAAATCAAAAATAATCACAACTTTGGCAATTGAAACTTAAACAAATATTAATCAAATTTATTTAATCACCCCCATAAAAAAAGAGCACCTATAAAGGTACTCTTTCGTTAAAAATATATCTTAATTAAAACTTCGTATCGCGCATTTGCACTAAAGTTGAATTCGCTTTTGCCAATGTATCTGCAACTTTATTCATTACCGCCGGAATCAAACTATCTGCCATTTGGGCCGCTTGTAGACCTAACTTTTCACCCAAAGTTGCCTTTTTACGTGTGTTAATCACATAGACATCATGCTGAGGTAACAACGCTAATAGATACTCATCAGAAGTTTCTAGTTTATCTACAAGGTTTAAATCAAGCGCATCTTGTCCATACCAATGCTCACCTGTAGCAACCTTGTCTACATTAAGCTGTGGACGGTACTTCTCTACAAAGTGCTTAAACAAGATATGTGTTTGTTGTAGCTCTTCTTCAAACTTCGCTTTACCTTCAGGCGTATTTTCACCGAACATAGTCACAGTACGCTTATATTGCCCAGCTGTATAAAGTTCGAAGTCAACGTTATGCTCTTTTAAAAGACGATTGAAATTTGGAACCTGAGCAACGACACCAATCGAACCAACAACAGCAAATGGTGCAGAAATAATTTCATTTGCAATACAAGCCATCATATAGCCACCACTTGCAGCGACTTTGTCGACACAAATCGTTAAATGAAAACCTGCATCACGCAAACGAACTAATTGAGCTGCTGCTAGTCCATAACCATGAACCATACCACCCGGACTTTCAAGACGTACCACTACGCGGTCACGTCCAGCTTTAGCTGTAGCTAAAATAAGAGTGATTTCTTCACGAAGGTTTTCAACCGCAGATGCTTGAATATCACCTTTAAAATCTAAAACAAAAATTTTCTGATTGTTCTTACGGCGGATTTTAGCTTCTTTCGCAAGTTGTTGAGCCAATTGTAAAAGTTCTAAACGGCTTGCTGTCGTTTGTGCAATTTTTTTTCTCTGTTCATTTACACGTGCATTTAAATGACTAACACGTATTTCCGCAGGGAGTTTAGGCAAATGGAATAACATAAAATTCTATGCTCATAAGTTTGTCTTTATAGCCTTAAGATGTGGTTCTTTTGAATAAAATTCAATAGCGATTTTGCAAAATAGATTCATTTTCATTTATTAAATAAAAAAAAGAGCACAAGGCTCTTTTTCTTTTACAGCTAGAAATTAACCGAAACGGCCAGTAATGTACGCTTCTGTCAATTGATGGTCAGGTTGCGTAAATACTTTTTCTGTAGAGTTTACTTCGATCAAATCACCTAAATGGAAGTAAGCTGTACGGTCTGAAACACGTGCTGCTTGTTGCATTGAGTGCGTTACAATCACAATCGTATATTGATCAGAAAGTTCTGAAATAAGCTCTTCCACTTTTGCTGTTGCAATTGGGTCAAGTGCAGAACATGGTTCATCCATCAAAATGACTTCAGGACTTACCGCAATCGTACGTGCAATACATAAACGTTGTTGCTGACCACCAGATAAGCCTGTACCCGGCTGATTCAAACGGTCTTTCACTTCTTCCCATAAGCCCGCTTTACGCAAGCTATTTTCAACAATTTCTTCTAGGTCATATTTGTCACGTGCTAAACCATGTAGCTTTGGTCCATATGCAACGTTATCAAAAATAGACTTAGGAAACGGGTTTGGCTTTTGGAATACCATACCCACCTGAGCACGTAGCAATACAACGTCCAGATTTGGATCATAGATATTTTTATTATCTAAAGTGATCTTACCTGTTACACGGCAGCCATCAATCGTGTCATTCATACGGTTTAAAGTACGTAGGAAAGTTGATTTACCACAACCTGATGGTCCAATGAATGCAATCACTTCATTTTGGTAGATATCTAAATCAATGCCTTTGATCGCTTCAAAGTCGCCATAATAAACATGGGCATCTTGTGCACTAATTTTGATTTCAGTTGAGTTCTGCTTTTTTGAAGTTTGCGGTTCAAAATGCGAAACATATGAAGTGCCATGATTCAGCGGCTTATCTGTAAATTGAGATTGTTCAGTATTCACTAACTTATCCTTTTCTAAGGAATTCGTAATATCAATAGTATTCATTATTTATCCTCTATTACCAACGCACTTCGAACTTTTTACGTAACCAAATTGCAAGGCTGTTTAAACCAATCATTAATGCAAGAAGTACGATAATCGCAGCAGCAGTACGGCCTTCGAAGAAGTTACGCAACTCATTACCCTGCCATAAGTAAACTTGAACAGGTAAAGCTGTTGCTTGATCAAATGGAGTGGTTGGAATACTTGCAACGAATGCACTCATTCCGATTAAAAGTAACGGCGCAGTTTCACCAAGCGCATGTGCCACACCAATAATTGAACCTGTCATGATGCCCGGCATCGCCAAAGGTAAAACATGATGGAAAACGGTTTGTACTTTAGAAGCACCTAAACCAAGTGCAGCTTGTCGAATTGATGGTGGAACAGCTTTTAAAGACGCACGGGTTGTAATAATGACTGTTGGTAATGTCATTAAACTTAATACCAAACCACCGACAAATGGAGCCGACAATGGTAAATGCATCCAACCAATGAAAATGGCTGCACCAAGTAAACCGAACACAATTGAAGGAACAGCTGCAAGGTTATTAATATTGACTTCAATAATGTCTGTAAGGACATTCTTTGGAGCAAACTCTTCCAGATAAATAGCACTCGCCACACCAATTGGAATCGAAATAATGATCACAATCAGCATCATAAATAACGAGCCCATGAATGCACCGGCAAGACCACTAATTGCTGGTGAACTACGAGAGTCTGGATTTTTAAATAAGTTGGTATTAAACGTATTTTCGAGAATACCTTTTGCTTTCAAATCATCTGCAAGCTTACGGATTTCCGGATCAAGCTGTTGCTGGTCATCTGGTAATGAGCGGTCAATATTGCCTTTTAACCATACATCTACGTTAGCATCACCCAAGAAAGTAAGGTTCTCTTTTTTACCAATCAGCGATGGGTCAGCAAATACCATGTCACGCAAACGATAAGCTTCAGAGCTTGCGTAAAGGCTACGTAAAGAATCACGTTGTGACTCAAGTGAAGGATCTTTAGCGACCATACCATTTACGATCAGGCTATCCCAATCCACCATACCCATTTTTGTTTGCCAAGCTACATAACGTTCTTGGTAATGCGCAGGTGTTTCACCTTGAGTACGTGCTGGCAATGGACCGGCATCAATCACTTTAGGATCGAAGTAAACTGGTACATTCATACTGGTTTGCCAAAAAGCAGGTAAACCTTTTGCCAAAATACTACCAAACAATAGCGCTACGAATGCAAGACCAATAACCACTGCCGATAAACCAGCAAAACGGAAAGCTTTTTCTTTGCGGTGACGTTTAGCCAATGACTTTTCAATCACTTTTTTACGGCGATCACGTGCTTGAGCAGCAGCTTGTGGATCAAATACGTTCTGATCCATAGGAGACGATGTATTTGATGTACTCATTCGTATTGCTCACGGTATTTACGCACAATGTACAGTGCAACAATGTTTAATCCCAAGGTGATTACAAAGAGTGTTAAACCCAGTGCAAATGCCACCAAGGCCTGTGGGCTTGCAAAATCGGTATCGCCAGTTAACTGTTTTACGATGGTTACAGTCACTGTCGAAACAGCTTCAAACGGATTTGCATGTAGAAGTGGACTGTTCCCCGCTGCCAAAACCACAATCATGGTTTCCCCCACGGCACGTGATACAGCCAATAAAAATGCCCCAGTAATACCCGGTAATGCTGCTGGTAAAACCACTTGGCGAATTGTTTCTGATTTGGTTGCGCCAAGTCCGAGTGACCCATCACGAAGTGCACGAGGAACTTGAGTAATAATGTCATCAGATAAAGATGAAACGAATGGGATAATCATGATTCCCATTACGAAACCAGCAGTCAGTGCACTGGTTGCGTTAATTTCGATACCAATATGAGCACCCACAGCTTTAAAGAATGGACCAATAATCATCATGGCAAAAACACCATAAACAATTGTTGGAATACCCGCTAAAACTTCAATCGTTGGTTTTGCCCATGAACGTAACCATGGTGAAGCATATTCAGCTAAATAAATGGCAATCATTAAGCCAACAGGTACAGCAACCAATAAAGCAATACCACTGACCATGAGCGTGCCCCATAGCAATGGTAATAACCCATAACTACCTTCAGCATTACCTGAAGTACTAAAGCCAGGGTTCCATTCTGTACCAAAGAAAAAGTCAATTGGACTTACAAAATGGAAGAAGCGCATTGCTTCACCAAACATCGACATTACAATGCCGATTGTGGTTAAAATTGCTACACCAGAACACAAGATCAAACCAACATTAATGGCACGTTCAACTTGGTTACGTGCACGATATTCTTGACTGATTTTTTTCTTTGCCCAGACTAAACCTAATAATGCAGCACATACAACAACGGCAAATTTGGCAAAAGAGCCAATCGTTTGAAATTTTGCATATTGCTGAGCAGCAGCCAACTCATAAGCTGCCGGATGATCACTTACCCCAAAACCAGAAGCAATCGCTTGAACTCGATCAACAAGTACACTTCTTGCTGCTTCATCAAGAGAAGCTGACACAGAAGCTGGAACATTATTAAAGATAATATGATTTAAAATATTTGGTTCAACTAAGTTCCAAATCATCAAAATTAAAAAAGCAGGGATACCGCACCAAAGTCCAACCAGTGCGCCATAATAGCCAGGACGAGAATGTAATGTCGCCGAGTTGCTTCCCTTACCTGCTAGGTTACGGCTTTTTCTCAGCCCAAGTTGATATGCAATTGCCACAAGGGCTAACAACACACCGATAAGTAGCAGATTCATGTATTCTCCACTGTTTTCTCAATTGTCATAATTTGGGAAAAACGTGTTAAACAAAAAGGCTGATGATCACTTGGGATCACCAGCCCCTATTCAAAACAATTTATTTAACAGTTTTACCTGCTTTAAAGTCAGCTAAGACTTTAGCGCGTTCTGCATCAGACATCGCGATTAAACCGTCACGCTCAGCTTTAGAACCTTTACCAGTCGCTTTTTTGCTTAGGAAGTATTCTACATACTGTGGTAAACCTTTAACTGATTTTAAGTGTTCGCCTTTTACATAGAAGAATAATGGGCGAGATACAGGGTATGTACCATTTAACACAGTTTTCTCAGAAGGAAGTACGTTGTTTACTGATGCTACACGTAACTTGTCACGGTTCATGTCATAGAAACTTAAACCAAATACACCTACTGCACTTGGAGAAGTTTTTAAGCGAGCTAGAGTTTCTGTATAGTCGCCAGCAATTTCAATTACACGGCCGTCTTTACGGAAAGTCGAACATGCTTTCTTCTGAGCATCTTTATCTAGGTTTTTGAAGTATTCGTATGATTCACAACCAGCATCAACCATTTTTTCTTGGAAAACTTCACGCGTACCGTGGTTAGACGCAGGAATTACAAGCGTAATAGGTTCGTTAGGAAGTGATTTGTCAATTTGGTTCCAGTTTGTATAAGGGTTTGGAACCAATTTACCTTTTGAAGGTAACTGTGCAGCTAAAGCAGCAAACACATGATAAGGTTTTAATTTATAAGCTGCTTTGTGTGAGCTAGACGCAAATACGATACCGTCATAACCGATTTTGATTTCTTGAATTTGCTTTACGCCAGCTTTGTTACAAGCTTCAATTTCTGTAGTTTTAATTTTACGAGAAGCGTTTGCAACGTCGATCGTGTTGTCACCAACGCCTTGACAGAATTGTTTTAAACCAGCAGAAGAACCACCAGAACCTACAACAGGAGTTTTAAATTGAGGGAATGTATTACCAAACTCTTCAGCTACAACGCTGGCAAACGGTAATACAGTTGAAGAACCAGCAATTTGAATCGTATCACGAGCTGCATTTGCAGTCGTTGTTACAGCGGCCCCAGTTACTGCTAACGCAATTGCGATTTGACGTGGATTTAAGCGCATTCTGTTCTCTCTCATTAATGCAATAGGTTGTACGTCACTTTTTGTTGAGTGCTTGTACGCTCTTCGATAGCTGCATTGTGAATAGAAAATATGACAAATAAGTTACAGTATTATGACGCTTTCATGATTTTTATAATGTTCATTGTCACATTTCTAAATCTATTTTATATCAATCATTTAATCTTATTTTATAAGGGTTGTGTTACCTCAATTTTATATTAAATATGACAATCACCCAAATTGATAAAATTACAATTATTCTTAAATTATAAAAGCTTAAAGAATTTAATAAATTGATATTACAAAGTTAATTTATTGACACATTTCTCAAATTTTTACATGTCATATTTATTTTTAAAAAATTATTTCGTTCTAACATGAAAATATTATGACAAAAAGATAAACGGTTACCTGCTCTTTGTCAGATAACCGCAATATCACTGTCAATTTAGCATATTAGTTTGATTGTACTTCTGGCATAGGGACCATTTTTTTACGGTACTTGAAGAAATACATGATGGCTAAAACAGCAAGCCAGATTGGACCTAAAATTACAGCCAGTCTCATATCTGGCGTCATTGCCATAATAATAAGAATGAAACATACAAAGCTAATGGTTAAATAATTACTCCATGGACTCATAATGCTTTGGAACTTAGTTTGGCGACGTTGTAATTTCATTGCTTTGGTAAATTTCAAATGCGTGACTGAAATCATAAGCCAGTTAATAACAAGTGCAGCCACAACCAACATCATAAAGAGCTGAAAAGCTTGACCAGGGATTAAATAGTTCACCACCACACAGACTGCTGTGATTGAGGCAGAAACAACTGCTGCTGGAACCGGAATACCACGGCTGTTTACTTTTTTCAAAATTGCCGGAGCATTACCCTGCTCTGCCAAACCATGCAACATACGGCTATTACAATAAATACAACTGTTATAAACCGAAATAGCAGCAATTAAGACCACAAAGTTCAGAACATTTGCTACGCCATTACTATTGAGTGACTGGAAAATCATAACAAATGGGCTACCGCCTTCTGCCACCATATTCCAAGGGTAAAGACATAAAAGAATACCAATTGCACCGATGTAAAAAATCAGGATGCGGTACACAATCTGGTTTACTGCTTTTGGAATTGTTGTTTCCGGTTTCTTCGTTTCTGCCGCCGCAATACCAATAAGCTCTAAGCCACCAAATGCGAACATAATGACAGCCAAGGCCATAATAAAGCCATGAATACCATGTGGGAAGAAACCACCGTGTTGCCATAAATTTGCAACACCTGCTTGTGGACCTGCTGAGCCTGAGAATAATAGATAAGCACCAAAGCCAATCATGCTTAAAATGGCAACAATTTTAATGCAGGAAAATAAAAACTCGGATTCCCCAAAAAAGCGGACATTTACCAAGTTAATGCCGTTAATTAAAATAAAGAAAAATAAGGCTGTCATCCATGTCGGAATTTCAGGCCACCAAAACTGTATAAAAGTACCAATTGCACTCAGTTCAGCCATGCTTACCAGCACATACAACACCCAATAGTTCCAGCCAGACATAAAACCAGCCATTTTGCCCCAATACTTGTTCGCAAAATAACTAAAAGAACCACTTACCGGTTCTTCAACAACCATTTCGCCCAAATGACGCATAATTAAAAAGGCAATCACCCCAGCAATTGCATATCCTAATAAAATTGAAGGACCAGCCAATTTAATTGTTTGAGAAAGACCTAAGAATAACCCTGTTCCGATCGCCCCTCCGAGTGCGATGAGTTGAATATGCCGATTGGATAAGCCTTGTTTTAACTCGTGCTTATTGTTTGCATCCATAACATTATCTCCAATGTTGGTGTCACTTCCTGTACACCTTTATTCAGCACCATATCCGAAGGCCAGAAACCGACCTTCGGACATAAGTTGCTTTAATATGAGTCCATTTAATTTTGAGAAGACGTGTCCTATCTTCTATTTAAAACGAGCTTGCATCCTTACATTTAATCGGTTGGGAACGCTCCTTTAAAATTTCGTAGCCACGATCGCCGTAGTCAAAACGTGCAATCACGGAAGCAAATTTTTTCAAACTTACTGGCGCATCCATTGCCGGTAGTTTTAATTCAATAAAAGTTAACTGGTCATTTTGCTGAACGTTGTCTAAAACGCTCTTTAGCTGCCCTGCGGTTTCAACTACATAAGTTGTATGGCCTTTCTTACCGTTAAATACCGCTGGAATTTCAGTGTATTTCCAGTTTTGCACGTCGTTATAGGCAGCGGTTTCACCCATAATTAAGCGCTCAATGGTGTAACCACCATTGTTCAGCAAGAAAATAATTGGTTTTAAACCGTGACGGATAATTGTAGAAAGCTCTTGTACCGTAAGCTGGAAAGAACCATCGCCAATAAATAAAATTTGACGGCGTTCAGGAGCAGCTAACAAACTACCAAGCAAAGCCGGCAAGGTATAACCAATAGAGCCCCAAAGCGGCTGAGCAATATATTTAGCTGTCGCTGGAAGCTTTATACCTGACAAAGCAGAGTTTGATGTTCCTACTTCACCAATAATCACATCATCTTCTTTTAAGAACCCTGAAATGTAGTTCCAAAGCACATCTTGGCTTAGCTTTTGTTGAGCTGGAGCTTCAATTACTTTCTGCGGTTGCTTTTCGAGAAGAGGTGTTGACGATTTACGTGGCGCAACTTTTTTATTTAGCTCGACAAGTAATTGTCCAATTTCAATACCCGGAAAATCTTGCCCGAAAATGTTCAGACCATAAGATTTAATTTCGATGTAGTTCTTGGTTTCAATTTGATGCGTAAATACAGCTGAGCCAACATCGGTAAAGCGTGCACCAATACCAATTAGGCAGTCAGATTGCTCAATGATATTTTTCACATGCGGTTGGCTTGCCCCACCTACATAAGTCCCGATATAACGAGGTGAGCCCTCATCCATAATATTTTTTGCAGTATTCATACCTGCAAATGGAATTGAGCATTTTTGAGATAAATCATTTAAAAGTGAAGTTACACCAAAAACCGAAGCTTCATTATCAATAAGAAGTGCTGGACTTTGAGCATTCTCAATAATGTCACAAAGTTTGCTCACCACACTTTGCAATAATTCAGGCTCAACAGCTGGATAACTTAGGTCGAGCGGACGCTCAGACACTTCAATTTTAACGTGAGTAATATCACCAGGTAGTTGGATGTGTACAGGACGGCGTTCAAGGAAACACTGACGTAACACACGATCAATTTCAGAAGCTGCATTTGCAGGAGTTAAACGAGTTTGGGCAACTGTGAACTCTTTCATACAGTTCATAATATTGTCATAGTTACCATCGACAAGCGTGTGGTGAATTAAAGTGCCCTTTTGTACTGCATGTAAAGGTGGAATACCTGAGATATGAATAAGAGGTACATTTTCTGCATAGGCACCTGCAATACCATTAATGGCACTTAAGTCACCTACACCATAAGTGGTTGCCAAGGCAGAAAAACCGTTAATTCGTGCATAACCGTCTGCTGCATAGGCAGCATTTAATTCATTACAATTTCCAATAAATTCGAGTTGTGGGTCTGCTTCAACTTGTTCTAGATATGAGAGGTTAAAATCACCAGGTACACCAAAAAGATGTTGGATACCCATTTGTTTTAGACGAAGATTTAAAAATTCACCAATTTCTATGAACATTGCTCTATATCCTTTGAGACCAATTTTTATTCCATAGAAAAATAATATTTCATCTATCTTTTAGATTTCGTGCATAATGAAAACGCATTTTAATAAAAATACATGATTTGTGTATCATAAAAGGATTTTATGCAATGGATAAGTTCGACTGGCAAATCATTCAGGCACTACAAAAGAATGGACGACTCACCAATCAGGAAATTGGAGATTTAATCGGTTTATCTGCTTCTCAATGTTCAAGACGACGTCAATTGCTTGAGCAAAAAGGCGTGATTCTTGGCTACACGGCACGCATCCAGCAACAGGCGCTAGGGCTTGAAGTTACAGCAATGATTCACATTAATTTAAGGACACATGAGGCAAAATCACAACAGGCTTTCCAAGAGCTGATTGAAGCGGAAGATAATATTCAAGATGCGTTTTCAATTAGTGGCGATGCGGATTTTATTTTAAAAGTCGTTGCTGAAAATTTAGAACAACTTTCTCAATTTGTGACTGAAAGATTGCTTTCTTATAATTTTATAGGGCACATAAAGTCTTACATTGTTCTTAAAAAAATTAAAGAACAGAATCATTTTTTAATCAAACCTAAAAGCATGAGCTATCATCACTCCCAATAAGCAAGCGAAGCTTTTTTCCCATATAGATAAAAATAAAAAGGCGGATACTAGATCCGCCTTAAAATGAATATTTAGATTTTACTAATATGGACCGTTTGTCCAATCGTATTTTCAAGCAAACCTTCTAAGCCAAACTCAGCACCTAAGCCTGACATTTTCCAACCACCAAAAGGTGCATGAGGAAGAACTTCTGCATGGGTATTGATCCAAACAGTGCCACATTGAAGCTGAGTAGCATAAGTTTGAGCAGCTTTAATATCAGAAGACCAGATTGAACCACCCAAACCAAACTCACTGTCATTGGCACGAGCAATAGCATCGTTGATATCGGTATATTTTAAAACAGGCAACACTGGACCAAATTGCTCTTCTTGCACCACACGGCAAGAGTCAGGAACTTCAGTCAAAATAGTTGGCGCAATAAAGTAGCCCTGCTCTGGGACTTGTTGTTGCCCCGAAAGTGCTTTTGCACCTTGTGCAATTGCTTCAGCAATAAGAGCTTTCACTTTGTTATATTGCATTTGGTTTTGTACTGGTCCAAATGTTGTAGAAGATGCCATACCATTCCCCACAACTTGAGCGTTGGCAATATCAGCTAACTTTTGAGATAAAGCTTCATATTGGCTTTCATGCACATATAAACGCTTTAACGCCGCACATGTTTGACCAGCGTTTAAGAACGCCATATTAAAAATCTTGGCTGCAATTTCATCGATATTTGCATCAGGCAATACAATACCAGCATCATTACCACCAAGTTCTAAAGTTAAGTGTTTTAGCTGCTGAGCTGCACCAGCCATAATGTGCTGACCAGTTCGAGTTGAACCCGTAAACACGACTTTTTGTACATCTGGATGAGAAGATAATGCTTCACCAATCTCACCAGCACCAACCAC
Source organism: Acinetobacter sp. ABJ-A23_2 (assembly GCF_044538765.1). Taxonomy (NCBI): domain Bacteria; kingdom Pseudomonadati; phylum Pseudomonadota; class Gammaproteobacteria; order Moraxellales; family Moraxellaceae; genus Acinetobacter; species Acinetobacter sp. ABJ-A23_2. Next base: position 181,876 of record NZ_JBIUCP010000001.1, on the reverse strand, counting down.
AATTGAAATAACACCAGCAGGAACTTCTTGCTGAATGATCTCACATAAACGTAAAGTCGATAGTGGTGTGTATTCAGAAGGTTTGCTAATGACAACGTTACCTGCACGTAAAGCAGGCATGATATGCCAAACTGCGATCATCAGTGGCCAGTTCCATGGCGTAATTGAAGCCACTACACCTAATGGTTGGCGATGGCGCTCAATACGCTTAGTTTCACTGTCTTCAATGACTTCTACAGGTAAATCTATCGCAGCCGCATAACGCGTCCAACCAATTGCACCCTGCACTTCCATTTGTGCAAGTGCAAGTGGCTTACCTTGTTCAAGCACAACCAACTCTGCAAGCATTTCAGCATGCTTTTCAATTCCATCTGCAATCTTGTTTAAGATTGACTTACGCTCTTCGTGTGAAACTTGTTGCCAAGCTTTAGATGCTTGTTTAGCAGCGCTCACTGCCTGATTTACCTGCGCAACTGATGCTTTTGCACAACGTGCAGCAGTTAAGCCAGTAGCAGGGTTAAGAATTTCTAGTTCACCTTGTTCACCTGAACAAAGTTGACCGCCAATAATGAGTTTAAATTCATTGAGCATATTCGCTTGTTGCATTTCTTCTTCCTTGTCTTAATTGTAATTACAGCCACTTACTTTTTTCAGTTAAAGCGGGATTATTTAAAGTGAGTACGATATTGATATATCAATGCGACCCAAAATATCGGGAACATACCAATACAATAAGAAATTTGCTCCCCATAAATCATGCATAATTATTTATGTTTTTTGAAAATATGCATGTTTTGTGCATTTTATTCTCTTGCGATGCACACTTTTAATAAAAATAATATGTAATAAAAAAGCCCGGCAATAAACCGAGCTTTTTTTGTTATCAACTTAATTAGTCGATTGGTGGTACATAGTTACCAGAAGCAATTGCATCTTTAATGCGTTCAGCTTCAGCCAATACTTGACCTAAAAGGTTTTTAACATTTTCGAATGTCACAACAGGGCTTAATGTTGTCATCTTCAATGACTGTACATTACCCACTTTTGTTACACCGATATTTGCTTCACCACGTGCGAACAATTCGTCTGCTACATTTTGGTTTAAGCTATCGATAAACTCAACTGGGTAGCCTTCTGGCACAACGCGGAACAATACCGAAGCAAATTGTGGTTCAACTAAAAGCTCTAAACCTTCAGTTGCCTTGATGTAATCTGCAACTTCACGAGTCAGTTTTACACCATGGTCAATCATTGAACCATATAGGTCTTCACCAAGTGATTCAATTGTCATCCACAATTTTAATGCATCAAAACGACGAGTCGTTTGTAATGACTTAGACACAAGGTTAGGTACACCATGTTCTTCGTCATAAGCAGAGTTCAAGTATTCAGCTTCGTAGTGCATGAAACGATAGTTCGCTTCGTCTTTTAACAAGAACGCGCCACAGCTAATGCTTTGGAAGTAATGCTTATGGAAGTCGAGGGTAATCGAGTCAGACAACTCAATACCATCAAGCATTGCACGATAGTCATTTGACAAGATCAGTGCACCGCCCCACGCAGCATCGATGTGCATCCATGAACCATATTTCGTTGTGATTTCACGAATTTTCTTCAATGGATCAATTGCACCAGCATCGGTTGTACCTGCTGTTGCAACAACACAAGCAACAACTTTACCTTCAGCTTGAAGATGTGCCATCGTTTTTTCGAGAGCATCTACATCCATCTGTGCATTTTCATTCACAGGAACAGTCACAACTGACTGGAAGCCCATGCCCATCATTGCCATGTTCTTTTGCACAGAGAAATGCGCATTTTCAGAACAAATGACTTTGACGTTTTTCATTGCCTCAGCTGGAATACCATCACGCTGTACAGACCATGGATTACCATTTTCGTCTTTCCAGTTTTTCGAGATGCACCAGTCACGAGCAAGCAATACACCCATCAAGTTAGATTGAGTACCGCCAGAAGTGAAAACACCAGCCTGACCAGAACCATAACCTACTTTTTGACGCAACCAATCAATAAGCTGAACTTCCATTAATGAACCTGCCGGGCTTTGATCCCATGAGTCCATAGACTGGTTAGTTGCATTGATTAACACTTCCGCAATCTGGCTCATCACCATAGTTGGGCAGTGTAAATGCGCTAATGAATGTGGATGGTGTACTTTCAAGCTTTTATTTAAGAAAAGCTCAATCATACGTTGAAGTGATTCTTGTACACCCATACCTTCTTTTGAAGGTTGGAAAGAAATTGCTGAACGCAATTCTTTAATGCTACCGCCTGTGTACATTTTTTCATTTTGCAACCATGCTGAAACGGCTTTTACCGCTTCGCCCATTGCTGACTCATAGTCAGCAATGGATTGTGCATCATTGCAGAGTAACGCTTTACGATGTTCTGCAAAATCCACCATTCTTACGCGCCTCGTACTGCAACCAATGCTTCTGCAATCGCTTTCTTGAAGCGGGCAATTACTTCAACACACTCTTCTTGAGTAATGATAAGTGGGCAAAGTAAACGAATTACTGTACCGTTACGACCGCCTTTTTCAAGCAATAACTTGTTGTTAAAGCAAGCAGTCTGGATCGCAGCCGCTAACTGAGAGTCAGCAGGATGAGAACCGATACGGTCAGCAGGTTTACGCTCGTCAACGATTTCAACGCCGATCATTAAACCGCGGCCACGTACGTTACCGATACATGGGAATTCAGTAGCTAATTTTTTCAATTCAGCTTGTAAAAAATCACCACGTTCTTGTGCATTTTGAGCAAGATTTTGTTCCTTGATCGTTTCTAATACAACAAGACCAGTACCCATAGCAAGTTGGTTACCACGGAAAGTACCCGTGTGACCGGCAGGCTGCCAAGCATCAAATTTACGTTTAATACCTAATACTGCAAGTGGTAAACCACCACCTACTGCTTTAGACATTACAACAACATCAGGTTCAATACCTGCATGTTCAAATGCAAACATTTTTCCTGAACGTGCAAAGCCAGCTTGAACTTCGTCTAAAATTAAAACGATGTTGTGCTTTTCAGTCACTTCACGGATTTTTTGCAACCATTTTACTGGAGCTGTAACAACACCGCCTTCACCTTGAATTGCTTCAAGAATGACAGCTGCAGGCTTAGTTACACCGCTTTCAACATCTTCAATAAAGTTTTCAAAATAGTAAGTTAAAGCATCAACACCAGCTTCACCACCTAAACCAAGTGGGCAGCGATATTCATGCGGATATGGCATGAATTGTACGCCTGGCATTAAACCATTAACCGAGTTTTTCGCACTTAAGTTACCAGTCATTGCAAGTGAACCATGGGTCATCCCATGATAACCACCAGAGAAACTGATTACTGAACTACGACCAGTGTAAGTCTTAGCAAGTTTAACCGCTGCTTCAGTCGCGTCTGCACCAGCAGGACCACAGAACTGTAAGCAGTACTCTTCTTTACCGCCTGGTAAATATGCTAACAACGCTTCAGTAAACGCATCTTTTAAAGGTGTGGTTAAGTCTAAAGTATGCAATGGCAAACCACTTGCCAATGTGTCTTGAATACTTTGAATCACCGCAGGATGATTATGACCTAAAGCCAATGTACCTGCCCCAGCTAAACAATCAAGGTACTGTGTACCTTCAACATCAGTAACCCAGCAACCTTGTGCTTTCGCTATCGCTAACGGTAATTTACGTGGATAGCTACGAACATTCGATTCCATCTGACTTTGGCGAGTCAAATAATATTCGTTGGTAGCATTAGTGGCAGGGTTGACAGAAGTAACGCTCATATCGGATTACCATCTCTGATAAGGGTAGAAAGAAATAAGTCTGGTGACTTTTGGTCCTTTGACTCGGTGCTTTATAGAACTAGCGAAGACACATATTTTATATCTTGTAACTAGGAGCGCGATGATACCTAATTTTGCAAGAAAAAAAACGTCTTTTGTGTACTTTACTCATCTAATCTTATTGAAAAAATGTATTATCCCAATAGTTATGATGAATTATCATCATACTATGTGACAACCTAAAGAAAATATTCTTTTTTTATATTAGTTTGATTTTTTAAGTTACATTGAAATACTTTATTTTTAAGTTTTTATTTTTTAAAGCTTTTATTTGCACCAAAAATTAAAAAAATTGATTTAAATATTACAAATACCCCACAAAATCTGCAAAAGTTATGCATAACTTATGTTTAACATTTCTTAATGAAAAAAATTAAATTTATATTAATTTTTAAAGGATAAATTTATGCGTACTTTAGCAATATCTACTCTTCTACTTGGTACGGTACTCAGCCCTATGGTTTTTGCCCAAGATGATAATGCACTTCACTACAATATCGTAAATGTACAAGCTGAAGCTTCTCGTCAGGTATCTAACGATGAAATGCACGCAACTTTATATATTGAAAAAAGTAACAAGCAACCTGCTGAACTTTCAAATCAAATTAACCAGTTAATGAATCAAGCACTTGCGACTTCACGTAAATACCCGCAAGTAAAAGTGGAAACTGGTGCTCAAAGCACTTATCCAATTTATGACAATGACAGTAACAAATTAAAAGAATGGCGTGGCCGTGCAGAAATCCGTTTAGAAAGTAAAGATTTTAAAGCAGCAAGCCAATTAATTAATGAGTTACAGCAAAACTTCCAAACTCAGTCGATTAACTTTAGCGTTTCAGATGAGCAACGTAAAAAAGTTGAAAATGAGTTAATGGTTGAGGCATCTAAAAGCTTCCAGCAACGTGCTCAAATGCTGACTCAAGCTTGGAATAAAAGCCAATACACATTGGTGAATCTGAACTTGAATACCAACAATTACTTCCCTCAACCTGTTATGCGTGCCAGCCTAGCTAAGTTCGCTGCTGCTGAAGCGGCACCAGCTCAAGACATGGCTGCTGGTGAGTCTAAAATTACCGTAAATGCAAACGGCTCAATCCAGTTTAAATAATTTATCTTTCAAACTAAAAAAACCGCATAAGAATGCGGTTTTTTATTGTTCGATATTAAGATTCCAAACGTAAATCCTGCAATGAACTCCAAGCTGCTTTAGCTAACACATCTTTATAAACTTTAGGGTCGGACTTTACACGTTGCGATAACCACGCACGGCAATAACTCTCTGTAGAACCAATGACCAATGAAAGCAAAAGCTCATTTGGAATTAAACTTAATGCTTTAAATTCTTCAAAATTTGCAATCAGACTAAATATATTTTGGTTTCTGTTCTTATTTCTTTGGACGAGCTGCTGGTGTTCTTCACCTTTCATCATGTTAAAACGTGCTGAATTTAAAAATCTTGCGAATTCAGGCTGCTCACTTACCCAGTCCACATAACTATGAATTAAAGCAAATACCACATCTTGTAGCGTTTTGGCCTGTTTTAAGTATTCATCTCTTAGAGCCGTTTGGTCATCTAAAGCTGAAAAAAATAATGCCGCGACGATACCCTCTTTATTTTTAAAATGGTGATAAATTGCTCCAACACTCGTTTCTGATTTGGCACGAATCATTTCTATACTGGTCGTTTCAATACCATGCTCTAAAAAACAGACTAAAGCATCTAACAATATTTGTCGTTTTAAAACAGCCCTTCTTCCGGGATACAAACGTTCTAATAAGTTTTGAGCAGATACCATTTTGTATTCTCTGACCAGTCATCGGAGATATTTTGAATGACTTGACGCCTATTTGTAAACAGAACTATATTCTTTAACAGAATAATATTCTGTATTTAAAATTATAGGAAGTAAAATTATGCCAACTACCTTAGAACTTTGGAAAAAAGTGACTGCTTTTCCTAAAGGAAAGTGGACATTCTCTCGTATGCTGTGTCTAAAAGCGCCCTATTTCGGTAGTATTTCCCCTCTTTTTATTGAGTTAAAACCGAACTATTGCGAAATTTCTATTAAGAAGAAGCGCTCTGTGCTTAACCACATTGGGACAGTCCACGCAATTGCCATGTGCAATATGGCAGAACTCGCAGGTGGGACTATGACAGAAGTGACCGTCCCTTCTACACACCGCTGGATTCCCAAAGGCATGACCGTTGAATATTTAAAAAAGGCAGAAACAGACCTCATCGCTATTGCAATGCCTGTACAAAGTGATTATGACTGGGAAAAAGCAGGAGAATATTTAGTAAGTGTAGATGTTTACGACACTCATAAAGACAAAGTGTTTCATGCGGTCATTACAATGTGGATTTCTAAAAAGAAATAAAAAAAGCCCTGAAATTTCAGGGCTTTTTTAGCTTATTTTTTAAATGGGAAAGCATATTTTGCAATACGCCCAACCACTTGGCCGAACTGTTTAACAAAGCTAGCATTGTTATAGTTCAAACCATATTTTTTACAGACTGCTTCAACTTTTGGAGCCATTTGACGATAACGACGAGCAGGAATATCTGGGAATAAGTGGTGTTCAATTTGGTGGCTTAAGTGACCAGATAAAATATGGAATGCTTCCGAACCAGTTAAGTTAGAAGAACCACGAATTTGGCGCATATACCAGTGACCGCGGCTTTCATCTTGTAAAACTGTTTTTGGAAACACTTCTGCATCTTTTGTGAAGTGACCACAGAAAATAATACTGAATGTCCAAATATTACGAAGACCATTTGCAACCAAGTTTCCTGTAAATACAGGTAATGCTGCAGGACCTGCAATGAGTGGGAAGAAAACATAGTCTTTAAAAAGTTGTTTACCAATCTTTTTATTCACTGGTTTTAACTCTTCCAAAAATTTTGCTTTAGTCTTACGTTTGTAAAGAACACGACCAATTTCAAGATTCTGGATTGCTACGCCCCACTGGAACAATAAGCAAAACGGAATACTATAAACAGGTTGAAGCAAGAAACCTGGTTTCCAACGTTGCTCTGGGAATAAGCGAAGTAAGCCATAACCAATATCATCATCAATACCTTTAATATTGGTATAAGTATGATGCTTATAATTATGCGTTTGACGCCAGTTATCCGATGTACCTACTGTGTCCCACTCATACGTTTGGCCATTAAACTTAGGATCATTCATCCAGTCATACTGACCGTGCATCACGTTATGACCGAGTTCCATGTTCTCCATAATTTTAGAGAAGCCTAATAGACCTGTACCTAAAATCCATGCTGGCGGGAACCAACCTGCAAATAGACATGCACGGCCTAAAAGACCGCTATAGCGAACTGCTGCATAAACACGGCGGATGTATTTTGCGTCTTTTTCACCCAAATCATCCAACACTTCTTGTTTGATCTGATCAAGCTCTTTTGCAAATGCTTCAAGTTCCGCTGGAGTCAAATCGCGATTTTTAGGATTTTTAAAATATTCGACTTTCACTGGCATATTCATAAGAGGTCTCTCTTAAAGATCAATAACTAGATCGGATTGTGCTGAGTTCACACAAATCTTAAGTAACTGGCTTGGTTCTGTATTTTGACTACCGTTTAGTAAGTTACGTGTAGAACCTTGCGTTTTACTACAAACACATTTATTACAAATTCCCATACGGCAACCATGTGTTGGCTTAACACCTTCATGTTCTAGGCTCACCAAAATTGATTGACCCTTAGGAATTGCTATCACTTTATTAGACTGTGTTAATGTGACATTCACATAACCAACGTCATCTGCAGAGCTTTCATTCGTTAAACTAAACGCTTCAGTAAGCACGGCTGGTGCTTTTTCAAAAAGCTCCTCGACAGTTGAAACAAAGCCAGATGGACCACATGCGTAGACCGTGCTGTTTTCAATATCATCAACCAATGCAAGATGTTCAGCATTTAAGCGCTCATCATTTGGTGTTTCTTGTGTGTAAAACACCTGATAACTGAAGTTTGGATTTTGTTCAGCTACTTGTTCGAAAAACTCTGTAAAAGCAGCATCAGAGCGCTGTTTTACCCAATATAAAAGCTGAACCTGTACTTTTTCTAACTGCTGGCTTTGCTTAATTGCTGTAATTAAGCTCAACATTGGTGTAATACCACTACCCGCAGCCAACATAATTAATTTCGGTGTCTGGATATTCTGTTGCATGTCACCATAAGGCTGACCAAGCTCAAAAATATCACCAATTTTACTTTCGGCAATGAACCAGTTACTGACAATACCATCAGCAACTTTTTTAACGGTTAAACGTAAGTGCTCTGCGTCTACTTGCGTCAAGCTATAAGTACGTTCATAACGGCGGCCTGCAATTTCAACAATCACTGGATGATGCTGACCTGCTGCTCCCATTTTAACCAAACGGTTGCATTTTAAAGTAAGGCTCACAGTGTCATGAGCTACGAATTCTTTTTTTACAATTTGAACTAGTCCGTGCTTTACAGACCATAAAGGATTTATTTTTTGTAGCCAGAAACTCGCTATATCTTTATCAAATACAGCTTGTGTTAATGAATTGAATAGAGAATTTCTCTTTTCGATTGCTTGCATAACTGAGGGCTCTGTCGCTCTTTTTTTAATTATTATACACATGTATATATATTTGTATATACACCTGTACTTTTAATTACAATTTCACAAGTTCCCTGTCTAACGCTATAATCCAGACAGTTTAAGAATATATTGAAAAGCATGACCCAAACCTCACTTTCTCAGAGCCCAAATGACACAGCCTCTTCACAAGATGTCATTGAAATAAAAACAGCAACGCGTTCTGTTGGAAGAAAAGCAACGATTACGAAAGACGAACTTTTTCAGGCTGCACTTAACCTGATTGGTCCACAAAAAAGTATCGCCTCATTAAGCTTACGTGAAGTTGCGAGAGAAGCTGGTATTGCACCGAATAGCTTTTATCGCCACTTTAAAGATATTGATGAATTAGCCATTTCACTCATTGACCGCGCTGGTATCGTTTTACGTAAGATTATTCGTCAAGCTCGTTTGCGTGCATCTTTTCAAGACAGCATTATTCGTAGTTCGGTAGAAATTTTTCTTCAACAGCTTGATGCAGATGAAGGTAATTTAAGTCTGTTATTACGCGAAGGCTTTACAGGTTCAGCTTCTTATAAAGCTGCGGTAGACCGTCAGCTCAACTTTTTCCAGCAAGAGCTACAAGAAGATTTAATCCGTCTAGAGCGATTAAATAACAACCACCTATACCATCCGGAACTTGTTGCAAAAGCAATTACGCAACTGGTGTTTCATATGGGGGCTAAGGTGATTGATCTTCCAGTTCATCAACGTGCGGAAGTCGCCGAACAAACCATGATCATGATCAGAATGATTTTAGAAGGTGCCCGTCATTTAGACGAAGCAAAAATACGATAAATTCAACATAAAATGGTTTGTCATTGTACAAGCCATTTTTTATACAGACATACCTATTTCTTGATAAAAATATAATTCACAGATTGAAGCAACCAACATGCAAGAGTATAAGTAATTATTATTCTAGCAATACATACCCATATTTCCCCACGATATTTAGGGATTCACATGCAAAGTTTGAGTAATCGTCAAAGCCTGATTGCAAGCTATATTCTGATGGGCATTTTTTTGCTTTCGGTTATCCCCTTGCATCTCTTAGCAAGTTTTTTTGCTGGCTTTCTCATTTATGAAATTATTATTAGTTTAAGCTCTATTGTTGAACGTTATATTGATGGTCAAAGAGCCCGCATTTTTATTAGTATTTTACTCAGTATTATCACGGTTTCACTTATTGCCTTTTTCATTACAAGTTTAATTAGCTTTGTGGTTTATGACTTAAAGGGTGTAGGCATCCATAATATCAACAATAAAGTCGATCAAACGCTATTACACTTACAAACCGAGATTGGCAAATATCTTCCAGGTTATATTCCAGATAGCGTTACTGAACTAAAAGATGAAATTTTCGCGTTTATGAAAGATAACGTAACGACATTAAAAAATGCCAGTTCCGATATCTTACATAACTTTGTAACGATGATTATGGGCCTTATTATTGGTATCTTGGTGGCTATTCATGGCTTTCACCGTCGTACACCACAGCCTATTTTTAAGTCGTTACTCATTCAACGTATTCAAAAATTATCAATTTCTTTTAGGAATGTAGTTTTTGCCCAAATTAAAATTTCGGCAATTAATACACTGCTCTTTATCTTATTTGCGTTTGTACTATTGCCGATTTGGGGTGTTCACCTACCTTTCGCAAAGACCTTAACCATTCTTACTTTTTTGTTTGGTCTCATTCCAATTTTAGGCAACTTAATTTCAAATACGCTTACTTTTATTGCTGCACTTACGGTTTCACTGGGTCTAGCAGGTGTTGCTCTGCTCTACCTCGTATTAGTACATAAGTTAGAATATTTTATTAACGCGAAAATTATTGGACATAAAATTAATGCCAACGCATGGGAAATTTTATTAGCCATGTTAATTTTTGAGTCAATTTTCGGTTTAGGCGGCCTTATTGCAGCGCCAATCTTTTATGCCTATTTAAAACTAGAACTAAAAGATGCCAGAATGATTTAATTAAAATTTGCTCAATAAAAAAGCGCCGTAAAGGCGCTTTTTTATGATTCAACACTTATGGCTTAACCACCACAAGTACTTGAATTGCTTCCGGAGTTACCGTTAAGCCATCAAGCAAGCTCAAGCCTTCTTTTTGCAACTTCTGTAAGCGTTCAATTTCATCTTGACGAATACTTGGGTTGAACTGTTTTAAATACGTTAAACGATCAATCTCGTATTGCCATTTACTACCATAATGCTCTTTTGCCTGCTGTTGAAGCTGAGGCAAACCGACTTTAGCGATATCAAGCGCTTGTCTATAACGCTCTTCAATCACTTCACGGCGAGCTTTAACCACTTGGCGGCAGCTATTGCCATCTAAATGGTGCAAATATGGTTTTAAAATGGTTGGATCAATCTTTTCAGATAAGTCCTGACCATTTTCACTTAACAACACGCGAATGAGCTGTTTCGGTAAGCTTGATGGCAAGTTCAAAGCTTTTGGTGCAACCACATCAACTTTAAACCAAACTTCAAGTAATACAGAACCTTGCTTTAATGCATTTGACTTAAGAACTGCAACATTGGTACTACCGAACGCTTGTGTACGGATCATTTCCATAACACTTTCAATGAACGGATGTTCTAAAGTTAGATATTGAGCATCTTCACGCATTTGCGCCTGATCACGATAGAACGTCGCAGTCATGCCTTCTTCGTCTAATGCCAAACCTTGTACTTGCATCTGGTCTGTCGGACGAATAATAACAGTACCGTTACTTTGCTCATCAAAATCAATGTTAGTTGAAGACATAAAACGCTTCACAAACATAGGTAATGTTGTGTTGTCATCGTAGTCTTCTAAGGCTTGAACAATTTCTTGTGCAACGATAGGACGACATGAGTTGTATTCAAGCAAGCGATCGCGACCAGCCTGTAACTCTGTTTCCAAAGCTTGACGTTGAACATTGACTTCTTCGAGTAAATCTTCAAAGGTTTGACCTTGGTCTGAAAGTAAGCAGTCTTTTAATTCAACAATAAAGTTTTCTTGCAGCGTTTGAGCTGTCGGAGAAATATTGCTGAAAATATTCAACGCTTCATTGTACCAACGGAACATACGCTCTTGCGCGGTGCCCATTAAGTAAGGTACATGAATTTGAATACGGTTTTCTTGACCAATACGGTCTAAACGACCAATACGTTGTTCTAAAACGTCTGGGTTTGCAGGCAAATCAAATAAAATCAGATCACTTGCAAACTGGAAGTTACGGCCTTCTGAACCAATTTCAGAACACAGTAAAATTTGAGCACCATAGCTTTCTTCTGCGAAGTAAGCAGCCGCTTGGTCACGCTCAAGTAGACTCATGCCTTCATGGAACATTGCAGTACGAATACCAGCATGCAAACGAAGTACACTTTCTAAAGATTCAACAACAGGACCACTACGTGCAATTAAAAGAACTTTTTTATGCTTAAGTTCTTTACGTAGAATTTCCATTAACCATGGCACACGAGGGTCATTTTGCATCCATGAACCATCAAGTTGTGCTTCTTCTGGCCACATTTGCTCACGTAATTTACCGTCTTTTGACCAATCTTCTGGCGCTGGTAAAGGTGCCGGTTGGCAATCACGGCCAGGGAAGCCTTGAATCGCTTCACGCGTATTACGGAATAAAATACGACCTGTACCGTGACGGTCTAACAACTCATGAATCGCTCTGAAACGTTGCTCAGGCTGATCTTCAATTGAATGTCCCAATAAACCTTCTAAAGCAGTTAAATGCTCTTGAGTTAAAGGTTCATCTGACATCAATACTTCTGCAACTTGAGCTGTTTGCTGATATTGCGCTTCTTCATCCAAGAAGCGTTCTAAACTGCTAAAACGCTGAGGGTCTAACAAACGTAAACGTGCAAAGTGACTTTCTACACCAAGCTGTTCAGGTGTTGCTGTAAGAAGTAATACACCAGCCGTGTTTTCAGCAAGCTCTTCAACTAAATCGTAACGATCATTACCGCCTTCTTCTTCGCTCCACATTAAGTGATGCGCTTCATCGACAACGAGTAAATCGAAACCAGCTTCTAGTGCTTGCTCACGTAAATCATCATGGTCCACCATCAAATCTACGCTGGCAATAATACATTGCTCAGTTAAGAACGGGTTAAGCTCCGGATCATGTTCTTTAATAGATGCAGTACGGGTTAAGTCGAACAGAGAAAATTGCAAGTTGAAACGGCGACGCATTTCAATCATCCACTGATATTGCAGTGAATCAGGGACTAAAATGAGGATACGTTCAGAGCGGCCAGTTTTAAGCTGTTGGTGGATAATTAAACCAGCTTCGATTGTTTTACCTAAACCTACTTCATCGGCAAGTAAAACACGCGGGGCGAAACGCTTACCTACTTCATGCGCAATATAAAGTTGATGCGGGATTAAACCTACACGTGCACCGACCAAGCCGCGTAAAGGGCTGGTTTGCATTTGCGATTGCATCAGCATTGCTTCAATGCGTAAGTCATACCATTCTTTATAATCGATTTGGCTTGCCAGCAAACGATCTAAAGGTTTTGACAACTGAATTTGTGCACCAATACGAGTTTCATTGAGCGCTTTACGTTCTTGTTCGCCATTTTCTAAAGTACGAACCACGTTATAACGCAAAACACCATGACGGTCTTCAACCGACTCAACAATCCACTTCTGGCCTTCTTGGTCTTGAACTTCATCGTTTGTGTTAAAGATGATGCGAGATAGCGGTGCGTTATTACGTGCATAGACACGCGTTTCATCACTTTTGGGGAATAAAATGCTGACAGATCTTTCATCTACATCAATAAGAACGCCTAAACCGAGCTCAGTCTCTGTATCTGATAGCCAACGTTGACCAATAGCATACTGCTGCAATTTTTCCACCTTTTTCTCAAGTTCGCACTACATATTGTACGATGCAAATTAGCTTATTTTTGCATCTTTTTATGTAGTCTTTAAAGCAAAATTTTGCAGCAGAAACCAATTAAATTGTTTCGCTACAAAAATTACTCATTGAAAGTTTTTACATTAAAACGGTACAGGACAGTTAAACGTTAATGATTCCCCTGTAACAGGGTGATTAAAGCTTAACTGTTTAGCATGCAAGCACAGACGAGGAACAAGTAATTGTTCCGGTGTTGCATACAATGTATCACCTACAATCGGATGTCCCAGATATTGCATGTGTACACGGAGTTGATGAGAACGTCCGGTAATCGGTGTTAATTTGACACGCGTAACCGGTTGTCCCTGAATCTGGAAATGTTCAATCGCCTGCCAATGTGTTAAAGCAGGTTTGTTATGAGAAGCATCGACAATATGCAAAGGTGGTCGACTCGGATCATAGACGACAGGAATATCAACTGTCCCTTCGCCGTCTAGATGGCCTGCGACTAACGCTTCATATATTTTCGAAGTTTGACGGTCTTGAAATTGGCGTGCAATCGCACTTTGTCCACGCTTAGATAAACCAAAAACCAAAATACCTGAGGTATCACGGTCAAGGCGGTGAATGAGCAAAGTTCGTGGTTCAATTGCCACCAGTCTTGTCAAAACGCTGTCATGTAAATCACCTTTCCCTGGCACACTCAAAATGTCCGAAGGTTTATGAATCACCATAAAATCATCATCACGATAGATCAGATGTTCACTTAGAAAATCACTCAAAGTTGTATTCCCAAGGCAAGATGAAAAACAAGCGGGCAATAATAAAAAGCTTACGTCCGAATTACAATGCCGTTCGGGTAAATTAACGACAGAATTTGCAAATATTATGATTCAGTTTATGGCTAAAGCCGATTAGTGCTTCAATAACTGCATAATATGTTGCAAGGTAGGTGTTTGCATCAGCTCTTCAGCACTTAGACTCGCACCGTTCGCACGCCATAATTCCACCACATAATTGACGCCAGCAGTGTCTAAGCCATAGTTTCTTAAATCTATTTCGGGATGAATTTCCATTGGATGTCGCCCTACCTGTTCAGCAACTGCCAATAAAATTCCTTTCTCGGATAACACCTGTGAGGACGGTGCACTTAAAGACCATAAGCGCATTAAACTCTGTGTGTTTATATGTTGAATGGAGTCAAAACTGATTTTTTCAATCCATTGTATATGCTGCTCTAAACTACTCGCCAAAATCGCATCATTTACAACAGCTACATAATCTGTAATGGATAAAACAAGCTGCATGACTTGCTTAAATAGCGGTGATAAATTCCCCGCCATAATCACCTGTGCCTGAGTGTTTGATGACAACTGTTGTCCAAGCTGCAACATGGTCTGTTGAAGTTGAGATGACTGAATCATCATGACTGGAATTTCGAGTGCCTGTGCTCTTTTGCTTAGTAATTCTAAATGATCGGCTAATGGCTGATTCATCCAGTCAGGGGCATTTTCAAGTTCATTTAACCCAACCATGAGCAAGATGCTATGCGTAGACTCAATAGGCCAATTTGAAGTATTTGCTGCTAATTGGATTTTTCGAGGTAAGGGATAAAACATTGTTCTCTACAAATATAAAAATAGCTCAAATTAAAAAGCCCGTTTAACACGGGCTTTTTGCTTACTTCATTTCAGCGAAAGTTTCTTTGGCAGCCTGAATTGTATATTCGATATCTTCATCTGAATGAGCAGATGAAATAAAGCCTGCTTCAAATGCTGAAGGTGCTAAGTTTACCCCACGCTTTAACATGCCATGGAAGAACTTTTTGAAAGCCTCAATATCACATGCCAACATTGAGTCAAAGCTTGTAATGTCTTCTTGGTCGGTAAAGTAAAGACCGAACATTGCACCAGCTTGCTGAGTTTTAAATGGAATACCTGCTTCATTAGCTGCGGCTTGTAAGCCTGCAAGTAACTTTTCAAGTTGAGCAGATAATTTGCTGTAAAAGTCTGGTTGGCGAAGATGTTTAAACATCTCGATACCCGCACGCATAGCAAGTGGGTTTCCAGACAATGTACCTGCTTGGTATACACCACCTAAAGGTGCGATGCATTCCATGATTTCACGCTTACCGCCAAAGGCACCTACAGGTAAGCCAGCACCAATAATTTTACCCAAAGTCGTTAAGTCAGGCTTAACGTTATAAACCGATTGCGCACCACCCAAAGCAACACGGAAACCTGTCATTACTTCATCAATAATAAATACAGATTTATATTCATCACACACATCACGAATCGCTTGTAAGAAACCATCAATTGGTTTCACCATATTCATGTTACCTGCGACAGGTTCAATAATAACGCCCGCAATTTCATGACCGAATTTAGCAAAGCATTCTTTTAATGCTGGAATATCATTATATGGCAGCGTTAAAGTGTGTTTAGCGAAGTCAGCTGGTACACCTTTCGATGTTGGTTCACCCTCACCTTTAGTTAATAAACCAGAACCTGCTTTTACCAATAAAGAGTCAGAGTGCCCGTGGTAACAACCTTCAAACTTCACGATTTTGTCTCGGCCAGTGTAACCACGCGCTAAACGAATAGCCGTCATGGTCGCTTCTGTACCAGAGTTGGTCATACGTACCAATTCAATAGATGGCATGATTTCACAAATAATATCTGCCAATGTTGTTTCATGAACAGTCGGTGCACCAAAACTTAAACCATCTTCTGCTGCTGTTTGTACAGCTTTAATAATATCCGGATGAGCATGGCCCAAAATCATTGGTCCCCAAGAGCCAACATAATCTACATAGCGCTTGCCATCGACATCCCACAAATACGCACCTTTTGCTTTCTCGATGAAAACAGGTGTTCCTCCAACGCCATTAAAGGCACGTACCGGAGAGTTCACACCACCTGGAATGTGTTTGCTGGCTTGTTTAAATAACTGTTCTTGCTTTGGAGATAAACTCATGGAAATGCTCGTCTTAAATATCTAAAAAATAATTTTGAAAGCTTAAGAAAATAATTGTGCCCACGCTTGTACACGGGCAGGAATTTCAGCAGTTGATCGACCTAATATATCACTAATGACTGCGCAGAGGTCAGCTCCAGCCTCAATCACGGGTTTTGAGTTTTCAACAGTTAAACCACCAATTGCACAAATAGGTAAATCATATTGAGCCGCTGCTTGCTTAATGACTTCGATACCCACATTGCCTGCTTCTGGTTTTGTGGCAGTTGCATACACTGCGCCAAAGGCAATATAAGTTGCGCCATCAGCAATTGCTTTTTGGGCAAGTTCTAATGAGTTTAGGCAAGTACGGCCAATAATGACACCTTCTGGTAACTGTGATTTTGCATCTGTGATTTCACCGTCACTTTGGCCTAAATGCACACCTAAACCAAACTTTGCAGCTAGTTTTAGGTCATCATTAATGACAAAAGGAACCTGATATTTTTCACATAACTGTTTGATCTGTTCAACTTCAGCAGACTGGTCGGCTTTGTCTACTTTCTTACGGCGGTATTGTAAAATTGCGATTTGACGGGTTGCGAGTGCGGCGTC
Source organism: Acinetobacter sp. ABJ-A23_2 (assembly GCF_044538765.1). Taxonomy (NCBI): domain Bacteria; kingdom Pseudomonadati; phylum Pseudomonadota; class Gammaproteobacteria; order Moraxellales; family Moraxellaceae; genus Acinetobacter; species Acinetobacter sp. ABJ-A23_2. The sequence continues at coordinate 164,937 of NZ_JBIUCP010000001.1, read as the reverse complement.
TAATTTTTCTAATAATAATTGGATTGGGTCATCATTGGTAATGAGATATAAACCGCGCATACTCTACTCTCGCTTTAAAAAACTTCGCTAGTATAACGGATTTATAAGTCATCATAAGTACCGATTGATATAGGCTTACCAGTACCAATCGGTATATTCAAAAGAAATGAAAAATTAACTCGGAATTTTATCGTGCTCACGATCAATCAAACTTAATCGACCAGTCGCAACATCAGACAGCATTCGCCAATCAGAAATAAAGCTATAAAGAGGCTGTTTAAAACTCGCAGGTTTATTTTTCTCAAATACGAAATGTCCAACCCATGCACATGCATAGCCAGACACTAAACCATAAAGTGCGTATTTGGCCTGTTTTTTACGAATGGCTTTTGAAAAAAAGTATATGCCAACGCTACTACCCACCACATGTAAGCGTCTGCTCATAATGTTACGGTGTTCGGTTAAATAAAAACGATAAAATTCCTGATAGTTTTTAATCGGTAATTCAAACTCTGGCTGAGCTTCATGATTGAAGTTTACTGGTGCATTCACGATCATCTTCCTGATTTTTATTTGATCAAAACATCACCTGATTGTACACCTAAAAGAAAGCCTAAAGTCATATGTTTGATTGTAACTTTCTCTATCAAAAGCACTACTTTTAGCTCTAAGCTATTATACTTATTCAAGATAGTTTAAATACCTGATTCAGGGAGATCCATTATGGTTGAAGTTGAGCTTAAGTTTCAGTTACCTGAATCGAAGAAAAAAACTGTTCAGCAGTATTTAAAAAAGCATAAAGCGCAGAATATTCATTTGCAGGCCAAATATTACGACACACCAAATCGCCTACTCGCGAAAAATGGTATGGCCTTACGTTTACGTAAAGAAAATGATTTGTGGGTACAAACCTTTAAAGCTGCGGGTCAAAGCCATTTACACCGTGTCGAAGAAGAAGTTTTTTTGGGTAAATGCGAACAAGAACCCGAACTAAACCTTGAGCTATACAAAGATAATAAAGCAGTTACCGATTTACTTACTCAAGCTTTAGGCACTGAAGTTGAAAAGCTAAGCTTGCAGTTTGAGACCGATGTACATCGTACTTATCATGTGTTTGAAGCCGACGACACCGCTATTGAAGTCTGTCTTGATGACGGTGTAGTAAAAACGGCAACCACCCAAAGTAAAATTTGTGAAGTTGAGTTTGAACTTAAACAAGGTGCTGTTAAAACACTAATTCAATTTGCACAGCAATGGATTAATCGTTATGAGTTATGGCTCGATGTTAGAAGTAAAGCCGAGCGTGGTAATTTATTAGCCTTAGGACAAGCTGCTTCACCTGCTGTTCACGCAAAAGGTTTGAGCTTAGATAAGAACATTTCAGCAGAACAGGCACTCAAAAAGATTGTAGAAAACTGTTTAGGACAATTCTTACCGAATATGGCTGCAATTGCCGATGGCGTTGCCGAAGCTGAGCATATTCATCAGGCACGCGTGAGCTTACGTCGTTTACGCAGTGCACTTCATCACTTTTCAGCATGGTCAGACGATTTAAACCCTGCTTGGGAAGAACAAATTGCCGAGCTTTTCCATAAGCTTGGAGACACGCGCGATGAAGATGCTATCCGTACTGAAATTTTACCGATGATTGTGCAGCATGGTTCACCTGAGCTTTTACTTCCGATTTCTGAGCAGCCATTAAAAGACCTTGCCACGCTGTTTAAATCGGCAGAAACCGTTAAGCTTATACTTGCCTTGCTAGCATTTGCTTATTCTGAAGAAGATGATCAAAACACCAAAGGAAAATTAAAAAAACAGATAGAAAAAAGCTTAGATAAGTTACATCATCAAGTCGTGAGTCATGCCGAGCATTTCACCGAACTTGAAGTCACTGAGCAGCACAAAATACGCAAAAAAGCGAAGCAATTACGTTACTGCATCGAATTTATATCGAGCTTATACCCTCGCAAAAATGTTCAGCAGTTTTTAAAACAATTACAACCCGTGCAAAATACCTTAGGACTTTATAACGACTTGTTTATTGCCGAAGATCTATTTAATAAAGCAATTGAACACGACCCGCACTTTTGGTTTGCATTAGGATGGATTAAGGCTAAACAACCTTATTTACAAAATCAGTCTGCCGAAGCTTTGCAAAAATTTAAACAAGCAAAAACTTTTTGGTAAGCATCTTAAAGTCGCGACACATATGTCGCGACTTTTTATCGGTATTTACCAAATACTTTCCATACCCCATTATCTGCTAACGGATCGCTATAACTATCACTACGCTGTTTTCTTGGCTTATCACGGGCATCGACGAGTTTAAAGTGTGGCTCTACTCCCAACACAATTCCATTGGTATAAAAACGTGAACGCGTATATTCACTTTGACCATGCTGGAATACATAAGTCCTTAAATCGATAAATTCACGGTGTGCAACTAATGCTGCCGTATCGTCACTCTGCAACCATTCTTGCATGGTAAATATCTGATCTGTTTCAAACTGCCCACATTTTTCAATAAGACTGGCCACACCACGGAAAGTTTTCGATTCTTTAGCCCGTGTTTTATTAATCCGAATTCGGTCTACATGAAAAAAGAATAAAGGTAGGTTTAAGTGACTCGGTAAATGAATCGCATCTGGTAATTCATCTTCCATAAAAGGCTGAAAAAGCTCTTGTGCCCTTTCTATTAAATCTTTCCATTGTTGGTAATAGGCCAAGACTTCTTCTTGCAAACCATAATAAATTGGCAGCCCTTCTACATGCTCCAAATATTGGGGTGGAAAAATATGCTGGCGTAATAAAGCAATATCTGTTTTTAAACTTTGAACGGCAATTGCATCTTGCATATTAAAACTCCCCACACTTAGGCTATTTACAGACTAAGGCAAAGGTTTTGTTTCCGCAAGGCTTTGCCTATAATAAGCAGCTCTATTTTTGCGGGAATATGTCATGTCTCAAAAGATTAATGCAACAGATATTACTGAAGAAGAAGCGTTAAATGCTGTTTTCTTTGAGCGTGCGGATGAATTCATTAAACAAGCGAATGATTTTTGTCGCCCGCCTAAAGGTCAAAAACCTGACCCTGCCGAGCTTCGCGGCCAAGTAAGTGCAGCCATGTTATTTGCAACTGCCCGTTTTAATACGTGGGTCGCTGCCAATAATTTCAAAGATGGCAACGAAATGCGTGATGCAAAAGAGCAAGTCATGTCTTATCTTCTTCAACAGTTCCAAATGATGCTTGAAGATAACTTTGATGAGTACTGTGAACAGTTCGATAACTACTTACGTTTCCGTAAGAATGAAGATTTTCATACTCACAAACATGATCATGATCATTAATAAATTTTAAATATCCAAATAAAAAAGCCACTTCAAGTGGCTTTTTTATTTGCTAAGTCATTTATTGCTTTTGGGGTTGACCATATTGGTCAGCCATCACTTCCACAAGGTTGGAAAGTTTAATATATTTTTTAATGACAGCATTCACATCAGCAACGGTCAGCTTTGTTAAATCTTGATCATGCTTAACACGGTCAAGTAAGGTTTTACCTGACTCAAGCTCAAGGTTTAACATACCATGAATATTGCGTTCGTCTTCTAATGCAGTAACACGTTTTTTCATGAGATCTGCTTTCGCGGCTGCAAGTTCTTGCTCGGTAATACCATTGGTTAATAAGTCATTAAGTACCTTATGAACAGAAGCAGAAACTTGCGACGAGCGACCAGCCGTATAGTTTGCACTAATGCTTAATGTACCAACATTGGTGTCCTGATCGAGTTGCAGCCCTGTTCCAAAACCATATACCAATGCATTTTTCTCGCGAAGCTCTTGAGCCAAACGTGAAGAGATTTGAGAATCACCTAAAATATAATTCATTAAAATTAATGCAGAAGCATCAGGATGGTTTTTCCCAACAGGTAATGCGAGTACGCTTTGATAACTACCAAACTCACGTTGTTCAGATAAAGCATGTACTTGTTGAGCAGGAAAATCGACATGTTGAATCAAGATTTTTTCATACGGCTGTTTACTGTTCCAACTGCCAAACTCTTGATTCAATAACTTTTTCATTTTCTTGGCATCAAATGCACCCGTAATCGCAATTTGCGCATGATTCATTGCAAAGAAATGCTGATATAGCTCTTTCACTTGTTCTTGAGTCACATTCTTTAATTGTTTTTTAGCCAGCTCAGGTTCAAAGTGATAACGCAAATCACCTGGTTGGTACTCTTCAATTAAACGCGACAATGTTAAACCTGCCACGACATCCGGTTCAGTATATGGACGATCAAGGCTAGATAAGCTTTGCGACTTAATTAGATCGAATTGAGATTGTTCAAATTTAGGATTTTTCATGACCTCTAAAACAAACTTGAAGAACTCATCAAACTTTTCAGTTTTAGATTGAATATTAATAGTCATACCATTACCGTCGGCACTTGCATAAGCTGCACCGCCAGCATCAATCGATTTATCTGCAATGTCTTGCAAACTATATTTATCAGAACCACGAAGTAATAAATATGAAGTTAAATCAACAACTGTACCTTTATCGAATAAAGATTTTTCTGTACCAAAATCCATAGTAATAGTGGCATAAGTACGGTCATCACGAGTTTCTACAGGGAACAAAGCATACTTCATTCCATTTTTAAGTTTCCCGCGGCTAATCTTTTTCTCATTAGTTTCGGCATATTGCTTTGAGGTTTTTAAAAACTCGTTAACTTCTTGTTGATAAACTTTCGGGTCTTTTAAAGGCTCTGGTTTAACATCGGTTTGATCTAAAGTTTTAGGCTTATCTTTAGGGTCAAGTTGCAATGCTTTCTTTTGATCTTCAGGTGTCGGCAAAATATCGCCATCAATACGATGCCCAGCAACAAGGAACTGTTTTAAGGTTTGATTGACTTCATTGAGTTTTACTTTCTCAACTGCATCTAAATCTTTAAAATATTGGTCCCACTGCCCACCCGCTACAGTGTAATCACTTAAACGAGAACCCAACGCAACAGCGTCTTTATTGACTAACTCACCTTGCGTTTTCATTAAGCTTTTTACACGATTTAGCTCAGTCTCTGTAAAAGGTTTACCCTTTTCAATTCCAGAGAGCAAAGCGCTTTCAACTTTATTAGGGTCATTTTTTGGTGAGTAGACCGCACCTAAAAATACGACGTTAAAATCTTGGTCTAACCATGTTGATGCCTGAACGTCTGTACTAATACCTGTTTCAACCATGTTTTGGTACAAGTGACCACTTGGCTGCATGGTATATAACATTGGTGCTAAAGCGAGTGTCGGCTGAATTTTGATGTTTTTTCCATTCATATAGATATGGAATTTGGCTAAATCGCTGCCCTTTTTCACCACAAATTCACGATCTTTCATTTTTGTGGAATCTAATACCGGCACCTGAACAGGCTTCGGTACAGCTCGCGCAGGAATTGGGCTAAAATATTGGTCAATTGTCTTTAAAACATCAGTTTTATCAAACTTACCTGAAATCACCATAACCGCATTGTTCGGTGCATACCAACTGCGGTAGAACTGGTTTAATTCAGGCATTTTAATAGACTTAAGCTCAGGTAAATCACCAATTGGTAGTCGCCCTAAATACTTGTTTCCATAAGCCGATTTCCACATTTGATCCATTAAGACAGCAAAAGGCTGATCCATACGGACTTCACGTTCACGTTTTACGATTTCAATTTCAGAAGGAACAAATTTTTCTTGGAGTACCAATTTATCCATACGTTCAGATTCAAGGTACAACACTTGATCTAGCGCATTTTTTTCTGGACGGACGATATTGGTGTATTTGGTTGAATAGTAGTCCGTGCTCGCGTTAGTCATTAATGTATATTGGTCTAAACGACGCTGGAACTCTTCACCCTTCACATTTTGCGTGCCTTTAAACGCCAAATGTTCAAGTAAATGGGCTAAGCCACCTTTACCTTGTGGGTCGTTTAAAGAACCTGTCAAATAGATGGTATTAATAAAGATTTTATTTTCTTTGTCATTCGGCGCAAGTACTATCCGAAAACCATTATCTAATTTATATTCCTCAATATTTTGCTTACTTTTTACTAATGTCGTTTGTGCAAATGAGGCAGCACTTAAACCAAGAATACATAGGGAGAGAGTCAGTTGTTTAAACTGCATAAACATATAAATACCAATTAATTTGAATAATAAAAAATCAATAGTTGTGGAACTATAGTAGGAAATTTAAGCTGACATTAATAGTAAAGATTTGAAAAAAAAGCCGTTTATTTAAACGGCCTTATATTTTCAAGAAAAATTTCTGCTTGCATGTAAAGTTTGCCATAGCCTGAAATTTCAATGCGTTCCTGATTTAGGATATTGCAATATAAGACGCCTCCACGGCTAGAAGCCTGATACGCCACAATATTATTCTTAGCGAGTTTCTCTGCCCATAGCGGTGCTATTGCAGTATGAATTGAACCAGTAACGGGATCTTCGTCAATACCCGCAATAGGCGCAAAATAACGAGATACACAGTCATATTGCTGATCGGCTTTTGAGGTAATTGCAACCTCCATGCCTGTAGTTGTAATAGCAGCCCGTTTACCTAAAGTCTTGAGGAGGTTCATGTCAGGCTGCTCATCTAATACATCTTGAACTGACTCATATTCAACAATATAAGCTTGAACATTTTGATAAACCGCTTTAAAGGGTTTCGTTAATGCTTGACGTAAAACAGCCGGATAATCTTCAACTTGATGAGCCTTACGAATTGGAAAATTCATTCTGATTTTACCATCATCATCTTGATGAATGATAAAAAGACCTAAGTTTCGAACATGAAAATTAATGGTCTTTTTATCAGTAAAATCTTTAAATATTATAAAAGCACTGGCAAGCGTCGCATGCCCACAAAAATCAGCTTCAACCGTTGGCGTAAACCAACGAATTTCATAGTTTTCAGCGTCTATGATTTTTACAAAAGCAGTTTCAGACAAATTATTTTCAAGTGCTATCTTTTGCATTAAATCTGCATCTAGCCATTCTTTTTCAACAATCACAGCAGCCGGATTGCCACGAAATAACTCTTTGGTAAAAGCATCGACTTGATACATTTTCATGATAGTGCTCTCTTTTGTAATAGGTTCATTTTCAAAAATTATTTAAAAGGAAAACAGATACAGTTTTTTAAAAATTAACATCACAGCGGCAATTTAAGCATATAAAAAAAACGGCTCATCCAAAGTGGAGAGCCGTTTCATATTAACTTTTAATGATGTTGAGTTAACTCAATTTCATCTTCACTATTTAATATGTCTTTATCGGTCTGACCCATAAATTGGCTCGTCACTACACCCGCAGTCATTGAACCATTTACGTTTAACGCAGTACGGCCCATATCAATTAACGGTTCAATTGAAATAAGAAGTGCAACCAACGTTACAGGTAAACCCATGGCAGGAAGCACGATCAATGCTGCAAAAGTTGCACCACCACCTACTCCTGCTACGCCAATTGAACTTAAAGTCACAATACCCACTAACGAAGCAATCCACATTGGGTCTAGGGTGTTAATACCCATCGTTGGCGCAACCATGACTGCGAGCATGGCTGGATATAAACCCGCACAACCATTTTGACCAATAGTGGCACCAAAAGAAGCAGAGAAGCTTGCAATAGACTCAGGTACACCTAAACGACGAGTTTGTGCCTCAATATTCAGTGGAATACTTGCTGCACTTGAACGACTCGTAAATGCGAATGTTAAAACCGGAGCAACTTTCTTAAAGAACTTAAGTGGAGAAACACCTGTTAGAGTCAAAATAATGGCATGTACGGCAAACATAATCGCCAAGCCTAAATAAGACGCCACCAAGAAACCGCCTAAGTTTAAGATATCTGCAACATTTGAACTTGCCACAACCTTAGTCATGAGGGCAAAAACACCATACGGCGTAAGCGTCATGACTAAGCGAACTAGCTTCATTACCCAAGACTGTAACGTCTGAATAGCAGTCAAAATACGCTGACCTTTCTCTGCGTCATCTTTCATTAGGTTGAGTGCTGCGATCCCTAAAAAGATAGCAAAGATAACCACACTAATAATTGAAGTTGGATTTGCACCCGTTAACTCAGCAAAAGGGTTACTTGGAATAAAGGAAAGAATAAATTGCGGTACGCTTAAGTCTGTTACTTTACCCACATAGTCTGTCTGAATTGCAGTCAGACGTGCTGTTTCAGCGGCACCTTGTACTAAACCTTTGGCAGTTAGGCCAAATAGGTTCGTCACAAATACCCCAACTAACGCAGCGATGAGTGTTGTAAATAACAAAGTTCCGATAGTGTAGACGCTGATTTTTCCTAAAGAGGAAGCTTGGTGCAACTTGGCTACCGCGCCTAAAATCGAAACAAAGACCAAAGGCATCACGACCATTTGTAAAAGTTTTACATAGCCGTTACCAACAATATTAAACCAGCTAATAGATTCAGCAAGAATCGGATGGCCACCGCCATAAACCAAATGTAGTCCTAAACCAAACACTACACCTAAAATTAAGCCAGCTAGAACTTTTTTAGATAAGCTCCAGTCTGTTTTACGTGTTTGGGCGAGTAAAAATATTAACCCGACAAAAACCACAATATTGATGATTAAGGGTATATTCATTCCCAAACTCCAAATTATTGCTTGTGTCATCTTTTAAGGGGGCATATTTGACCATAGCCAGTCTATATAAACTACCCTTTTCAACAATTTTCTAGCATGCAGATCATTACCGATCTGAATGAGAATATAAAATGACTTTTAAATACATATATATCACTTTTAAAACATAAGTTAAGTAGGATATTTATGTATAAAAATTAAGCGCATTTCTGTATAAATTGTTGCTCAATAAAACAAATAAATTGCTTTAAATTACTGCCCCATGTGTCAACAGGCTGGGCAACTAAATAGGTGGTGAAATGTGCTGATTCAGTGTTAATTTCAAAACAACTTAACGCCACTTTATCGGCCACTTTAGTCAAATATGACTTTGGCAATAAAGCAAAACCAACACCTAATTCCACACAGCTTACAATCCCATCTAGGCTGCCCATTTCCATAATTTGCGAAGGCGGCACACTGTGATCATTTAAAAACAGCTCAATTGCATGGCGATATGAACACCCTTGTCGGAACGCAATAAATCGGGTCTTTGCAAGCGTAGCAATGTCGGGAAATTCAGTTTGTTGTTTTGGGCAAACCAAAACCAATTGTTCTTGCCACACGGGTAAACTATATAGCTCTGGAATCACATATTTAGAAGCAACAAAAGCACAATCGACCTCGCCCTGTTGCACAGCATTTAACAAATATCCTGTCGGGTGAGTTTGAAGTTCAAGCGGCAAATTCGGATATTGCTGCATACATTCATTAAGCAATTGAGGCAGTCTTATCGCTGCTGTCGTTTCCATACTGCCCAAACGAATCGTTTCATTCGGGTCAATATCACCTTCTCGGAAGATTGTCTTCGCTTTATTATGCAGTGCGATCATTTGCACAGCATAACTATGTAGCTGGTGTCCTGCATTGGTTAATGTAACGGGGTTATGACGATTTAATAAAATCACACCTAACTCTTCTTCAAGCTTTTTCACGTGGCTCGTGATATTGGATTGAACCGTACACATTTTTTGTGCAGCCAATGAAAAACTTCCACTCTCTGCAACCGCTAAAAAAAACTCTAAAGACTTAAGCAACATGCCACTATCTCAAAACAAGATAATTAATATCATATTAAATCATTTCTAATGATAAATAAACTCGCTTTTAATAATAAAAAAATTGAGAGATTTCTCATGTCTACGTTCTATCGAATGAGCCTACTTGTCTTTTTAGCGACTTGCCTAGGAATTGGTATTTTTAGATTTTCCTATACCGCACTCATGCCTATTATGATTGTGCAATATGGATGGACTCATGATTTTGCAAGCTATTTAGGAAGTGCAAATTTATTGGGCTATCTGGTTGGCGCATTATTGGCACTGTTTAGCATTAAAGAAAAATCTATACCCGCTTTGATTATAACTTCGGCGGTTTTAGGTAACTTAAGCCTACTCTGCTGTTCTTTTATACACATGCCTTTGGCTTGGTTTATTCTCTGGCGCACCATTTCAGGTATCGCAGGTGGCCTACTCATGATTTTAGCGCCCAGCTTTGCCATGAAAAATATTGCAATTAGCCAAAGGCTCAAAGTCAATTTTTTAGGGTTTAGCGGTATTGGCGCAGGCGTGTTATCTGCCACTCTCATTATTCCTGCACTTAAAAATATGCCTGTTCAATATGTCTGGGAAATTTTTGCCGCCATTTCCATTATTGGCAGTTTGGTACTTTTTCAGTTATTAAGGCACCCACCTACCGAGTCCGTTCAAACGGCCAATCAAGCTCCTCAAAACTTCAAACATTCACGTTTAGGACTGGTCATTATTATTGCTTATATGTGCAGTGCTTTTGCATATATCCCACACTCTTTATTTTGGATGGACTATTTATCGGGAACCCTACATTTTCCATTGCAACAACGAAACTTATTTTGGGTTCTTTATGGGGTTGGAAGTTGTATTGGCGCCTTTGTGGCGTATTGTTTAAGCCGCCTTATTGGATATTTGCAGGCAATTAAATGTCTATACGGTGTCTATTGCTTGGCAGTTGCCCTACCTTTTTTTTCACATGCTACTGCTTTGCTCACTTTATCGTCCTTTCTTACAGGTTTACTCACACCTGCCACCGTATTTATTAGCTCTTATAGCCTGCTACAGATTTATGAACAGCGTTATCAAAAAATCTGGAGCCTTGCCACCATTGGCTTTGCCAGTACCCAACTGCTAGGTGGCGTAGTGATTAGTACTTTGTATCATTTGCATTGGTCTTATGCACACCTGTTCTTAATGGGTGGCATTGTTTTGCTATTCGCTTTAATCCTTTTAGTTCGCACCCGTTCTTCTATACCTACTACTCTCGGAGAAACCGAATCGTGAAACCGTTGTTCTTTGCTCTATTTCTAGTTGCTTTCGTTCTTATTATTCAAGCCCTAGACCAAAGTTATCAAAAGAAAATCGGGCTACCTAAAACTGCTAAACATCCCGAATTTATGCAATAAAAAATGCCCCGATATATCAGGGGCTTTTCCGATGAGCACTCAAATATTTCTGAAGTAGAAATTGATGAATACATCAACAGTCAAAATCACATAGCAACTATAATTTTAAGTCTTACTAAGAACACCTAGCTGACAAAAAATGTCACATTATGTCAATGTAGAGTGTAATTTTCTGATCTATATTCAATAAAAATTTATAATTTTTAATACTTAAAATAGAGTAAGACATGAGCAATAACAATTATATTGATGAGCTTTTAAAGCTCTTGGCGATGTTCGCTTTTATCTGTGTTTCATTATTGGCATTTAAATGCCGGACTGTTTTCGCTCTGGATATGACTACATCATATGAGGTCTCTGTAAAGATTATTATTTATATTGGCACGGCGGCTATTCTTGGTTTTTTAACACGCGATCATATTGAGTTTACAACACAATTTTTAATTGCTGTTCCATTCGCATACTTTTGGCTCGAGCCAGTTCTTGACTACAAGGCCATTCAAACTATACCAGATGTTCCGTTTTATCTGTCAGGTCATGGTCAAAGTTTGGGTCTACTGATCGTCATTATATTCTGTTTTGCCCTATGGGTATTTAAAGAAACAAGCTCAATTTCGCCTGAGTCTCAAAATGTCTAAATAGGTTTTTTTTAGGAGTTTTATAAAGTTAAAAATAGTCACTGTACTCTATGTTTTTATAATATATATTTTAAACAAATTACTTTATACCAATTAAAAACTTTTAAAAATGTTTAATGTATCAAACCCAGCAAATGCCGTTGTTATAGGTATTATCACAATAATTGCTACAGTTAGCCTTCTTATATGGAAGTTTAATTTTTATCTTGGCATAGATATATATACCAGTGGAGAAGTACTTTTTAAAACGCTGCTATATGCAGCCACAATAGGTCTATTTAGTTACTATTTTCGCTATACCATTAAAATTAGTAATACGGTGATCTTATCATTACCTCTTTTTTTCTTTTGTATCAGACCCATTCTGAACTACAAAATGACGCATACGATGGGCAATATTCCACTGTATGCAACTCAGCATGGTCAGGGTGGAATCTTATTAAGTTTAACAATATTGGCTTGTATGCTATGGGCATTTACCGCTCACTCTTAGCTTAAATTCTACTATTCCATAAACTTATTTTTATTCATTTCAATACTATAAAAAATCTATAAATAATAATTCTTCAAAGTAATTTAAAAAGCCCTCAATTGAGGGCTTTTCTATAAAAGATTAATCTTCCATGTGCTTAATAATGGCGTCACCAAATTCAGAGCAACGCAATAAGGTTGCGCCTGGCATTAAACGCTCAAAATCGTAAGTAACCGTTTTAGCTGAAATCGCTCCTGAAATTCCTTTAATGATCAGGTCAGCTGCTTCAGTCCATCCCATGTCTCGCAGCATCATTTCAGCAGATAGAATAATTGATCCCGGATTTACTTTATCTTGCCCGGCATATTTAGGTGCCGTACCATGCGTTGCTTCATAAACTGCGATTGCACCACCAATATTTGCACCAGGTGCAATACCAATCCCCCCTACTTCTGCTGCTAATGCATCTGAAATATAGTCACCATTTAAATTCAGGGTTGCAATCACTGAGTAATCGGCAGGACGCATCAAAATTTGCTGTAAGAAAGCATCTGCAATCACATCTTTAATAATGATGTCCTTACCATTTTTAGGGTTCTTAATTTTAACCCAAGGGCCACCATCTATGAGTTCACCACCAAAACGATCTAGCGCTAACTCATATCCCCATTCTTTAAATGCACCTTCGGTATATTTCATAATATTTCCCTTATGAACAAGGGTGACCGATGGTTTGTCGTTATCTATCGCGAATTGAATGGCTTTACGAACTAAACGTTGCGATCCTTCTTTAGATACAGGTTTGATTCCAATCCCACATCCTTCTGGAAAGCGAATTTTTGTGACGCCCATTTCTTCTTGAAGGAATTTAATTACCTTCTTCGCTTCTTCAGAGTCTGCTTTCCATTCAATACCAGCATAAATATCTTCTGAGTTCTCACGGAAAATCACCATGTCGGTTAGTTCAGGGTGCTGAACAGGTGATGGAACGCCTTTAAACCAGCGTACAGGACGTACACATACGTACAAGTCTAATTCTTGGCGTAATGCCACATTAAGTGAGCGAATACCACCACCAACTGGAGTGGTTAAAGGGCCTTTAATTGAAACAACAAACTCACGCAGGGCTTCAAAAGTTTCTTCTGGCATATAGGTGCCATAAATTTTATTGGCCTTTTCACCGCAATAGACCTCCATCCACTCAATGGAACGTTTACCGCCATAAGCTTTTAAAATAGCCGCATTGACGACTGTTTTCATTGTTGGTGTAATATCTACACCAATACCATCACCCTCAATAAAAGGAATAATTGGATGATTTGGTACATTCAGTGACAGGTCTGCTTTTACTTTAATTTTATCACCGTCGACAGGAACCACGATCTTCTGATAACCCATTGTGTAGATTCTCCCTTTTATAATATTTAACTAACCAAACAAAAATAATTATCGATAAACAATACTTTCAACTTTTATTAACGCATAATAGCTTAATCGAATTTAATCCTTTTTGAGATTTATGTGGGAAATAAGCAAATTTCACACTTAAATATAGCTCAATGTTTTTACCGCTTATTTGAAAGAAGAAGTCATTTTTTATGAAAATCGTCATTCTTAACAAACCTTATGACGTGCTCTCCCAGTTTCGTAAAGACGAAGCGCACATGACGGTCTCTGACTTTATAGATGACCCGACTTTACGCATAGCAGGCCGTCTTGATATGGACTCTGAGGGTTTAGTTTTTTTAACCGATCATGGTGGTTTGAATCAGTTCATTACCAACCCTGCAAATAAAAAATACAAAACGTATTTAGTTCAAGTTGATGGCGATGTAACCGAAGAAGCGCTTGAGCAACTGCGTAAAGGTGTAGAGCTTAATGATGGTATGACTTTACCAGCTAAAGCGATTAAGGTAAGTGAACCTGCATGGTTATGGGACCGTGACCCTCCTGTACGTTACCGTGCCAACATTCCAACCTCTTGGATTGAAATCTCTATTTGTGAAGGTCGTAACCGTCAAGTTCGTCGCATGACCTCTGCGGTAGGTTTCCCGACTTTACGTCTCATTCGTACTAAAATTGGTTCGATTGATTTAGTCCAATTAGGATTACAACCAGGCGACACCAAAGAAATCGAACCTCTACTCTACCCAGACTTTAAAGATGTTCCAGCCGAGCAACCTTATCGTTCACGTTCTTATGTGAAAAAACCAGGTGGTACAGGTGGCAAACCAATGGTTCGTAAAAATAAAGATGGTTCTGTTAAAAAGTCTGGTACAAAACGTATTTGGCAAATGGATGAAAGTGAAAAACCACGTCGTAAGACCAATGGTACAACTCGTCCAAATACCAAGGCACCACGTGGTCGTGGCCGCAATGGTCGATAAAAACATTTAAGTTTTAAAGCTCACGTCAGTGGGCTTTTTTAATGTCTTTTATTTTTGGCAATAAAAAAACCGGTGCATAGGCACCGGTTTTAAGCTATTTACTAACGAATCAGTAATTAAGCTTGAACACTTGAAAGTGCTGCATTAAATGTAGCGCTTGGACGCATTACCGCATTTACTTTTGCAGGATCAACTGCATAGTAACCACCGATGTCAGCAGCTTTACCTTGTACTTGAGCAAGCTCAGCAACAATCTTCTCTTCGTTTTCAGCTAAAGCTTTCGCAAGTGGAGCAAACTTCGCTTTCAACTCAGCATCTTCGTCTTGAGCAGCAAGTGCTTCAGCCCAGTAAAGTGACAAGTAGAAATGGCTACCACGGTTATCAAGCTCGCCTGTACGACGTGATGGAGACTTGTCATTGTCAAGCAATTTACCAGTCGCTTCGTCAAGTGTCTTCGCAAGTAACTTCGCACGAGCATTGTTTTCTTTAATACCCATTTCTTCTAGAGAAACTGCAAGTGCAAGGAACTCACCAAGCGAATCCCAACGTAAGTGGTTTTCTTCAACAAGTTGTTGTACGTGTTTAGGTGCTGAACCGCCCGCACCAGTTTCGTACATGCCACCACCCGCCATAAGCGGAACGATAGACAACATCTTCGCAGAAGTACCAAGTTCCATAATTGGGAACAAGTCTGTTAAGTAGTCACGTAAAATGTTACCAGTCACAGAAATTGTGTCTAGGCCACGAACTACGCGCTCAAGTGTGTAACGCATTGCACGTACTTGAGACATGATTTGGATGTCAAGACCAGTCGTGTCGTGATCTTTCAAGTACTTCTGTACTTTCTTGATCAATTCGTTTTCGTGTGGACGGTATGGGTCAAGCCAGAAGATCGCAGGCATGCCTGAGTTACGTGCACGAGTTACTGCAAGTTTTACCCAGTCACGAATCGGAGCATCTTTCACCTGACACATACGCCAGATATCGCCTTCTTCTACATTTTGAGTCAATAACACTTCACCAGTATCAAGATCGGTAATGTTTGCAATACCAGCTTCTGAAATCTCAAAAGTCTTGTCGTGAGAACCGTATTCTTCAGCTTTTTGAGCCATCAAACCAACGTTTGGTACTGTACCCATAGTCTTCGGATCGAAGTTACCATGCCATTTACAGAAATTGATCATTTCTTGGTAAATACGGGCAAATGTTGATTCTGGCATTACTGCTTTAGCATCGTATTGCTTACCATCAGCACCCCACATTTTACCACCAGCACGGATCATTGCAGGCATAGAAGCATCTACGATGATGTCGTTAGGTGAATGGAAGTTAGTGATGCCTTTTGCCGAGTCAACCATTGCAAGAGCAGGACGGTGTTCTTGGCAAGCATGTAAGTCTTCAATGATTTCTTCACGTAATGAAGTAGGAAGAGTTTCGATTTTCTCGTATAACCCAGCCATACCGTTATTAACGTTAATACCTAACTCGTCAAATAACTTACCGTGTTTTTCGAAAGCTTCTTTGTAGTAAATTTTCACACAGTGACCGAAAACGATCGGGTGTGAAACTTTCATCATTGTCGCTTTTACGTGTAAAGAGAATAAAATTCCAGCTTCTTTACAATCATCAAGTTCTTTTTCATAGAAATCACAAAGTGCTTTCTTGCTCATGAACATTGAGTCGATGATTTCGCCTTCTTGAAGCGCAACTTTTGGCTTAAGAACAATGCTCTTACCACTGTTTGTGATAAGTTCCATTTTTACATTGCGTGCACGGTCAAGTGTCATTGACTTTTCACCGTGGTAGAAGTCACCTTCTTCCATGTGTGAAACGTGAGTTTGTGACCACTGTTTCCACTCGCTCATTGAGTGAGGGTGTTTCTTAGCGTAATTTTTAACGGCAGCAGGAGCACGACGGTCAGAGTTACCCTCACGAAGAACCGGGTTTACTGCTGAACCTAGGCATTTGCCATAACGAGCTTTAATAGTTTTTTCTTCTTCAGTCGCTGGGTTTTCCGGATAGTCAGGAATTGCAAAACCTTTAGATTGAAGTTCTTTAATACATGCTGTCAATTGCGCAACAGAGGCACTAATATTTGGGAGTTTGATAATGTTAGTATCTGGATCTTGTGTAAGACGACCTAGCTCAGCAAGGTTGTCGGATACCTTTTGCTCTTCACTTAGGTAGTCAGCGAATTCTGCGAGCACACGTGCAGCTACAGAGATGTCACTTTTAACAATCTCGATACCTGCTGGCTTAGTAAAGGTCTCAATGATCGGCAGTAGCGAATAAGTCGCCAATAATGGCGCCTCGTCAGTCAGTGTGTAAATGATAGTTGACTTTTCACCAGCCATATATAGCCCCTTCCGTTGAATTGAGTTTTGAGGACCGAGCTTTTGGCCCAGTGCCTACGAACCGATATGCTTAAATAAAACCCTGAGAGTATCGGCTCTCATTGGCTTTCAGTCAACGAAATATCCAGTGATAACGACATTTCGCAGCGAAATAATACATAATTTAAATCTATTGATAATAATCTTATACCTAACTTATGGTAATACATGTACGTTTACCAACTTTTTAGGTATAGGACATTGTTAAATTACATGAGATATCTTTCAGAGTTCTGACAAATATTATACTTTTCATTCAAAATAAACTCAAAGATAACACCTGTTTCAATTTTCAAAATCTACTAAAAAGTAAAAAACCGATGTACGAAACATCGGTTTTTTATAAATTAATTCACTGTTATTTAGGCTTTTAACCATTTATCAGCTTTACTTTGATCTTCAATAATAAGTTCAACTTCAGTTAAGTTTATGCTGTCACCTGTAACTTCAAACGACAATAACTCATCACGGCGGAAAGCCAAAACTTGGTAACTACCCTTTTGTTTAGCATATTTCTCAATAAGTTTTGTGGTCGCTTTTAATCCATCAATTGCAATAATGACATCATTGGCAGAAATACCAGCTTTTGCACCCACTCCCTCACGGTGAGCATTTTGTACTAACACACCTTCAGGTTTATCCGTCAGCTTTAAACCATAAGCTAATGTCTTATCATTTTTAAACGTATAACTTAAACCAAATTCAGGGAATAACTGATCTAGCGGTAACTCTTCAGTCGTGTTAATCAAATGATTAATTTGCTCAACCCAACTATCACCTGTTAACTCTTCGCACAAATCAAAAACGGTACGTTCATTAACCTGAATGCCGTTTTGGGTGTTTTCATACAAACGACGCATTAAGGCATCAAGACTAGAACCACGTAAACGCAAGCCTAAATCTAAACATAGGGCCACTAATGCACCTTTGTTGTAATAGCTGGTGCCCGCATTATTGGTGTTTTCATCTGGACGATAAAACTTAATCCATGCATCAAAACTTGATTCAGCTACTGTTTGAACAAACCGACCTGGATTTTGTAAATAACGATCAAGCTGTGACTTCAACAAATCTAGATAAGACTTTTGAGAGATCACGCCACTACGTAATAAAATGAGGTCATCATAATATGAAGTAAAACCTTCAAAAATCCACAGTAGCGAGGTATAGCCTTCTTTATGAAGATTATAATTTGCAAAATTTTCTGGGCGGATAAACTTCACCAACCAAGAATGAAAATACTCGTGGCTACATAAACCTAAGAAACGTTGATAGTCTTTTGATGGTTCAGTGGGTTCATTTGATTTTGGTAAATCATCACGTGGTGTAATCAGACTTGTACTGTTGCAATGCTCTAAGCCACCATAACTATTCCCTGTTGCCATCGTCATAAACGTATAGTTTTTAAATGGCGCTGAACCAAACATTTCAATTTCGGTTGCACAGATTTTTTCAATGTCCGCTTTTAAACGGTCCACATTGGTACTGTGCTGTCCTGAAATTGCAAACTCATGTTCAATTCCATGTGCTTCGAAACTAAAACGTGTTTGATCAGCCAGTTCAAATGGGCTATCAATCAGTTGATCATAATGATCAGCTTTTAAGGTAAAACGTCCCTTAACTAAGCTTTTTGAAGCTAAGCCGGTTGCTAATTGAAAATGTTTCAACTCATCAGGCAAAAAGATTTCTAATTCACAAGCAGATTGTTCTTGGCCTTCTAAACCTAAGCATACGCAGGCTGGGTTAATATATAGACGTGTTTGATCTACATAAGCACCACGCACTGATAAATCATAAGCATAGACATCGTATTCAACAGTAATTAACTCATGATCGGTGTTAAATAAACGCCAGCGATTTTTTTCAGTTTTTTTAATATTGAGCATACGTCCAGCTTCATCGTAAGCTTTTACAGCCTCAATATGCTTAGAAAATTCACGAATTAAATAACTGCCCGGAATCCACGTTGGTAACCATAGTTCCTGATTTGGATTCGCTAAAAAACGAATTGTTACGTGAACAAGGTGCTGTTTGTAATCATCGAACTCTATTTGATAATGCAACATAAATTCTTCAATTTAAAATAAGAACGGTTTCACCTTAGATTATCACTTTTTTGTATCGACTTGCGTAGATGTATTTTTTGGCAACAATTCAGACTAGCCTTCTACAAAAAAAAGGCATAGCATGCTGGGCATCTGTGTTCCGTATTTGCCAGTAAACGTCAAGGTCACCTAGTGAAATTCTTCCTATCTCTTTTTACGCTGTTTAGTATTTTCTGTACTACTCTTACCAATGCTGCTCTACTTAATATTGCTCCTGAAAGTGTTGAAGCCGCTGCATGGACAATTGTAGACACTCAATCTGGACAAATCATTGCTGAGCATAATAGTCATGTACAACGTGCACCAGCATCCCTAACCAAAATGATGGTTGCCTACATTGCATTAAAAGAGATTAAGGCTGGAAAATTAAAGCTAGATCAAGTCATTACTGCAACCCCTGTCGTAGGTGTGGTTCAGTGGGACGAATCACAAATGTACCTCAAAGCGGGTGAACAAATTTCAGTTGATCAGCTTTTGGCTGGTTTAATTGTGATGTCAGCAAATGATGCAGCTGTGACTTTGGCAGAAAAAATTTCTGGTGATGTGCCTCATTTCGTACAACGTATGAATCAAGAAGCTCAAGCATTAGGTATGAAAGACACGCATTTTAGTAACCCTGCCGGGATTACAATGCCAGACCATTACACTACAGCTCATGATTTGAGCTTATTAAGTCAGGCAGTGATTCACCAAACACCTGAATATTTACGTTATTCAAAAATGCCAAGCTTTAGCTACAATCAACGTTTTCACCATGCGACCAACCTTGCTTTGAAATATGATCCATCTGTAGATGGTTTAAAAACTGGCTATACCAAAGCAGCGGGTTATAACTTGGCTCTCACAGCTTCGCGTCCTTCATTTTCACCAAACTTACCGCAAAGACGTTTACTGGTTATTGTTTTAGGTACACCAAGTGCCGTGAAACGCGCTGAAATTGCCGATAAGTTAATGAATCTTGCTTATGCTTATACACGTGATGAAGTGGTTATTCCACAGCAAAAACTTATTGCTGAGCTACCAGTCATTAAATCAACTTTAAAAATGTTTAAGGTTGAAACTAAGCAGCCAACTATTGTCACGACTTCTTTATATGCAGAGCCAGCTGCAATCGATTTAAATACGTTTGATTATGCTACACAGCGTATTCAAGTTCTTGATAGTAACAAGCAGCCCAAAACTATTGCTCCACTTGAAACCACTCAAACACGAATAAACATTGAGTTAAATGAGCAAAAGTTAACTGCACCGTTAATGAAGGCGATGAACTTGGCAACTGTTTCAATTTATCAAAATAATCAATTGATTCGCAGCCTACAAATTGAAAATGATGTGCATATTGAAGAAGCGAACATTTTCCAAAGAATCATGATGTGGTTCTCTAATCTTTTCTCTATTTTTTCATCGAGTAACCATAGTGCAGCAAAACTCTACCCTGTAGATTCGCACTAAAAACATCAAATTGTGCACAGAGGCACAATAAATTTTATAAATAAAAGATGGCATAATTTAGCCATCTTTTTTTATAGAAAAATAATTAGGTGATAAAAATGGCCCAAAGTTTACATCATATTGTTATTGTCGGTGGTGGTGCGGGTGGTTTGGAACTTGCCACACAACTCGGTGAAACTTTTGGGAAAAGTGGTAAAGCTAAAATTACATTAGTCGACCAAAATTTGACTCATATCTGGAAGCCTCTACTGCATGAAATTGCTGCAGGTTCTTTAAATCCTCACGAAGAACAAACCAATTATTTTGCCCATGCAGAAAAACATCATTACGAATTTGTATTAGGAACGCTTGTTGCTATTGATAAAGAGAAAAAAATAATAGATTTAGTGCCACCTCAAGTGTCTAAAGAACAAAACAATCATGTTCAACAACTGAGTTATGACACACTTATTTTGGCGCTTGGTTCAGTATCAAATGACTTTAATACACCGGGGGTACGTGAAAACTGTCATTTTCTCGATAGTCGAAAACAAGCTGATATTTTCCAACAAGATCTTTTGCATTTGTACATTGAAGCGCAAAATCAACCAGATCAACGTACCTTAAATATTGGAATCATTGGCGCGGGTGCAACTGGTGTCGAACTTGCAGCTGAACTTATTGAAACAACCAAAAACTTTTATCGCTATGGTTTGAAAAAAATCCATCCTAAACAAGTCAAAATTACACTGATTGAAGCATCAGAACGAATTCTTCCTGCACTAAATGAAAAAACGGCTGAGCATAGTGCAAAACAGCTCCAAAAAATGGGTATCGAAATTTTAACTCAACACCGTGTTGAAAAAGTTGATAAGCATTGCATCTATTTCAGTAACGGTAATCAGCTCAAAAGTGATATTACGGTATGGGCAGCTGGGGTAAAAGCCCCCAAAGTTCTTGAAAGTTTTACCGATTTCGAACGTGACAACATTAACCGTTTAATGGTCTATGCAACCCTGCAAACTTATTCTGACCCAAATGTTTTCGCTTTCGGTGACTGTGCACATTGCCAGCTTGATGCACGAAACCCGCCTCTTGGACCACGTGCTCAAGTTGCCAGCCAACAAGCAAGCTTTTTAGTTGATGCGATGGCTGCCAGACTTAATGGCCGTTCACAGCCAATGTTCACTTTTAATGACAAAGGTTCACTTGTGTCTTTAAGTCGTAATAAAGCCGTTGGAGAATTGCTTGGGGATGTCAGTGTACAAGGATATATTGCTAAAACGATGTATGTATCTTTATACCGTTTACATCAAGCAACAATTCACGGATACACTCAAGCTGGACTACTCACAGTGAAAGATTTACTTACAAGACGAGTACGTCCAAAAATTAAGCTGTATTGAGTTGAATTTTTTAAGTTCATCCCTATATAGACAAAAACGCATTAGAAAAAGTGTTAAAGATTGAGATTTTGTAGTCTACAAAATTTATTTTTCACTTTATGATGTACGCTTTAATTGATTGAATGGATCAAAAACATGACTGCAATTGCAAATAACCACGTGGTTTCATTCCACTATAAATTAACAAACGCTGAGGGTGAAACACTTGATCAATCTCAAGGTGAACCACTTGCCTATTTGCATGGCGCAGGCAATATCATTCCTGGTTTAGAAAATGCATTAACAGGTAAGACTGTTGGTGATAAATTCACTGTAAACGTACCAGCTGCTGAAGGTTATGGCGAATACAACCCAGACCTAGTACAAGAAGTTCCAGCTCAAATGTTCCAAGGTGTTGATAACATTCAACCTGGTATGCAATTCCAAGCTCAAACAGATGACGGCGTTCAAATCGTTACTGTTAAAGCGGTTGAAGGCGACAACGTTGTAGTTGATGCTAACTTCCCACTTGCTGGTCAAGATTTAACTTTTGAAGTTGAAATCGTAGAAATCCGTGAAGCTTCTCAAGAAGAATTAGATCACGGTCACGTACACGGTGCAGGTGGTCACCACCACTAATTCATCTTTCACAAGATGATAAAAAGCAAAGCTTCGGCTTTGCTTTTTTTATGCCTTTATTTTATATAATATTCAGAGAGTTAATTTATTATTGGACGATGCATGTCAAATACTTATCAGTTGATTTGGTTCCGACAAGATTTACGAGTACGCGATCATGCAGCTTTATGGCATGCCTGTCAGCAAGGACCTTCAATTGGATTAGTCATCTTATCGCCAGAGCAATGGAAACAACACGACGATGCTCCAATAAAAATTAATTTTTATTTACGACAACTCAAAGAGCTTCAAAAAAAATTAGCAGCACTTCATATTCCACTTGTTATCCAAGTCATTCCCAATTGGAAAGATATCGCCAAGTTTATTTCTGATTTCAGCCAGAAATATAATATTGAAAACGTTTATGCCAATATTGAAATAGGTGTAAATGAATTAAAAAGAGATAAAACAGTACAAGATTCTTTAAATAAAGGCAGTAAAGAACTTTTTTTATTTCATGACCGCACGATTTTTCCCCTGCGCTCAGTTCGCAACAAATCAGAACAACCGTATCAAGTTTTTAGTGCATTCAAAAAAGCATGTTATGCAAAACTAGATACCAGTGGTTTACCTCAATGCTACCCTTTACCCAATAAACAAACTAAAGTTCCAACTGATTTCTTAAATGTGGAAAATGCAGACTTATCAGAAATTGAAAAACTATTTTGTTCATCTATTTCTAAAGAACAGCAAGATTTATGGCCTATTGGCGAATCATATGCATTAGAACAGTTAGATGAATTTATTAAAGACGCTGTGTCTCACTATAAAGTCGAGCGAGATTTTCCTCACGTAGAAGGTACAAGCAAACTTTCGCCTTATTTAAATATTGGCATTTTATCTATTCGACAGTGTTTACAAGCGCTCTTTCGTGCTCAACACGGCAACTTTCACTTAGTCGATGAAGGCCAACAAACATGGTTAGATGAACTTCTTTGGCGAGAGTTTTATCAACATATCTTATTTGATTTTCCGTATGTGTCTAAACACATCCCATTTAAAAAAGATACTCAAAAAATTCAATGGAATCATAATCCAGCACACCTGACAGCATGGCAAACTGGCCAAACGGGTATCCCTATTGTTGATGCCGGCATGCGTCAACTTTTAGAGACAGGCTGGATGCATAACCGAGTACGAATGATTACAGCTATGTTTTTATGCAAAAACTTACTGATCGATTGGCGTATTGGTGAGCAATGGTTTATGCAACATTTAATTGATGGGGACTTAGCGGCGAACAATGGTGGCTGGCAGTGGTGTGCCTCAACTGGTACCGATGCTGTACCTTATTTTCGGATTTTTAACCCCGTTAGCCAATCACAAAAATTTGATCCGAATGGAGACTATATTCGCAAGTGGGTGAAAGAATTAGCTCATCTGGACAATAAATCCATTCATGAACCTTACTCAACCAAAACGAGTCTTCACTTAAATTATCCAAAACCAATTGTAGACTTAAAAGAATCGCGTATTAAAGCAATTGAAACATTCAAGAGTATTTAGATAAGAATTGAGTCTTATCTGTTTATTTTTGATTAACAATTAACAACAGGATTTGACTATAAAGGGACTTTCAACTACAAATAAATATATTAGATACTTAAAAAGGACATAAACAACAACAACTTCGCAAATCCACACCTTTCATTATAAAAGTATAAAAAAATTAACAGTACAAAAAGGTAGCTTAACCCGCATGCAACAAAAAAACCCAGGTAGAACACTCGTCTTATGGATTATCGCAGCTCACCTATTTATGGGAATGGTTGCATATGAGTGGTTGCCTGTGAGTTTTAGAGGAAGCTGGATTTTTATTCTTCTTCTTTTAATTTCCGGTGCTTTTTTAGAAGTCGGCTTGTCTTTAATTGTCGGTTTACTCGCATTTATTGGAGTTGCCGTATATTTTCTACTCGACTTAGGAGCGCAAACGCACATTGAGCGGCAGCTTCTTTTACTTTTTATTATTCCCCTTATTCCGCTTTTTTTAAGCGCTGTACGCCACAATATCGAAATTAATGTTCAAAAATATCGAGATATTCAAAGCTATGACCGAAATTATCGCCGCGATATTTTCCCGATCAGTGCTTTAAAATATTTCCAGCGCAGCTTTTTTAAACTTCTTGATCGCCATAATGTACAAGACTATGAGGTCTTTGCGATCAAGATTCTTAATCGTAGTTTAATCAAAGAAATGCTCGGTGATGATGTTTGGAAAACCACTCAAAATGAAATGATTAAGATTTTGAGCCAACATGAACCTAATGAGATTATTTTCCAATTTGCAGATGATGACTTGGAAAATATATACAGTATTGTCATTCGCCAGCAAAAAACTGAAGAAGAACCTGACTTTATTAAAAAATTAAGAGAAATTATGACATTACGCCTTGAGGTGGAATATAAAATTATTCCAATTCCACCTGAGGAGATGAGCTAATGTCCAATCTTCTTAATATTTGTGGAATTGTGATTGCTTCTAGCCAATATCCAGATGCCACTCTACAACAGTTTTATCGGCAATATTATCATTGTGAAATTAAAGCTGAACAAACAAAAGCCGAAATACAAAGTTCTAATGATCTTTCCATGTTTTTTCCTTATCAAGATACATGGTGGCCAGTCTTTACCATTGATCAGATTAGTTCAGAAAGCTTTCAAAAGTTTGTCCATAATGGAATTCGACCCGGCATTATCTTGCCAGATGAAGTGTTTGGTTTCCCCCACTATTTTTTATTAAAAGAAGCAGTAAGCCAAGGCGCTATTCCGATCGTACTTTTTAAAACTGAACAACCTCAATATTTTGCTGCTAAGGCAACATTTTCAACAGCTATTGGTTTACGGCCAATGGCTGCGTTTGTGAGTACAGGGTGGGATGAAAATTTAATTTCACAACCAGCGGGTAGTTATATTATCCAGTTAAATTCGACAAACTTACCTATACCCTCAAGAGAGGTTAAACAAGGTAAACATTTATTTTATTCGGCCAAAGGTTTTAACGGTCATGTTTCAGGTTATGAAATTATTATCAATCCTCCTGCCGATTTACCCCTCTCCAATATTCGCTATCCGCAACTCGGTATTTCGTGGAAATTTAATAATATTGATTATGTAAGCACCCCTGAACATGTCAGTACCAATCTTATTGGTTACATATTTATTGGTTTAAGTATAGTTGTTGTCCCTCTTGATCTGATTTTAACAACGACCTATCCAGATCTTCTCGGTACATTTGGTAGTTATATTTCATGGATCTCCTTAGTAGTGGGATTAATTCTATTATTACTACTCATCTCTTCTATTATTAGGAGGGTTCGTAAAAATGGCTCCAATTGATATTCTGTTTTTATTTGGCTTTCTAGGTATTTGGATTCCACAGGCATTTTGGGCATGGTTGAGCTATCAAGCGTGGAAGTATTCCAAAACGGCTGAAAAGGAACTACAAAATCTGCCAATACCAGAAAGATGGCCAGTCTTAAGTGTTTTAATCCCTGCTTATAATGAAGGCGTGGTGATTGAAGATACTTTGCATGCCATTGCTCAACAAGATTATCCAGCTGAAGCTTATGAAGTTCTACTGATTAATGATGGATCTAAAGACAACACCCTTGAAATTGCAGAAAGCCTCGCAAAAATTTATCCATGCATAAAAATTGTTAATGTTCCAAAAGGTATGGGGGGCAAAGGGAAATCAAGAACCCTCAATAACGGGCTTCCTCATGCTAAAGGTGAGTTAATTGTTGTTTATGATGCCGATAGTACTCCTGAACCCGATTGCGTTCGATTACTCGCACAAACACTACTTGCAGACAAAAAACTAGTCGCTGTAAATGGCAAAGTAAGAACCCGTAACTGGCAAGATAGTATTTTGACTCGTTTTATTGCGATTGAATTCATCTTTTTCCAATGGATCTTTCAAGGTGGGCGCTGGCAACGTTTTGAACTCTCAACATTGATGGGCACTAACTACGTTATCTGGCGTGATGCATTAGAAACTTTAGGTGGTTTTGATGAAAAGTCGCTAGTCGATGATACAGAAATGAGTTTCCGAATTTTTATCGGACAAAAACGAATTAAATGGGTTCCCTATGCAATTGGGTGGCAGCAGGACCCGCCTTCATTAAGTGTATTTGTTAAACAGCGCTCACGCTGGACTCAAGGTAATTTTTATGTGACACGTAAATATTTACCTGTAGCACTTAGAACGCCATTTCCTATCGGAATTGAAATTCTGAATAACATTATGTGCTACATCCTTTTCGTACCGGCTTTGTTCTGGAGTCATATCACTTTAACGCTTGGCTTACTTGATATTGCAGGCATTTCAGTTCCGGGTCCATTTACGTTACTGTGGGGCCTTTCATTTTGCCTATATGTAGCACAAATGTGGTTTACGTTATCTTTAGAAAAAGTTAAACCAGAACTCTATTTTTACTCTGTTTTATCTTACGTAAGTTACTCACAAATCTTCTTATTTATTGTATTTAAAGCCGCATTTGACATGCTAAAAAATAAAATACAGGGCAACTCCCTTCAATGGTATAAAACGGAACGTAGCAAGGAGAAAAAATAAATGAAAAAGACTTTCAAACTCTATCCACTCATACAAGCACTCCTTGCTAGCAGCTGCCTTATGTTAGCCGTGCCTGCTCATACCAACACATGGAAATTAGATGATATTAGTACATCAACTAAATATACTGTCGAGCCTCATTTTTTCTATGTGGGAAAAGGCGCTGAATGGCAAAATATACAGTTTTCTACTGACTATTCCACTGAAAATGACACAACATTACTCGTGAAATATGACGATAAACTCATCTATAACACCACTTTAAATGGGGATGGCCAATTTAAATTTAATATTCCTGCTAGCCCAAGTGGTTTTCACCGTTTAGATTTTATTATTCAACAATATGCTAAACCTACAACTCTAAACCAGACAAAAGAAACATTCTGTACAGAAGATATCGACCATTTAACTTATTTGAGTAATTCCCAACTCGACTTTACGCCTATTCGTAATGTTTATCGTCTAAAAGATTTACCAGATGCTCTATTTAACCCACAAACTAGACGTCCTACGCCATTTGTTGGAATTTTAAAATATAACCGTAAGGAAATTACCGAAGCATCCATGCTAGCTCGTTTGGCAAGCTCTTGGAGTTCTGTAACTCCTATTGAATGGGTCGACTCAGGACAAACTAATTTAAACACTGAAACAAACTTTATTATTGAAGTGATTCATTCAGCCAATCCCCTTAAAGGTGGTGCTTTAGTACAAATTGCAAAACCAGCAGAAGGTGTACCGACATTATCAATTACTTACCACACACCTCAAGAGCTCAGTTCTGCTATTAATGGGCTGATCAACCCAGCCTATGTACAACAGCTTGATACTGATAGTGCAATTTTCCCAACCACAATTTCAACACCAGCGTGGGCGCAATTTAGAAAAATTGATACGCTTGCAGATTTGGGTATTAGTGACTTCAGACTCAACCATGCTGAAAAGAACCTCTTCCTTGATTTTCCAGCAGTATGGCAACCAACTGATATCCTACAAGGACAAATTGCACTTCGTATTCAAAGTGGTTTATTACAAGGCTCGAGTATCACTGCATGGCTGGATGGCGGCCTCGCTGGTAGTATGAAAACGGCAGATCTTGCTTCTGACCCCGTAAACCGACAGTTCAACATCTTTGCCAAGGAAATTTCAAATACAACAAACTTTAGCTTAAAACTTGAAAACTCGGTCATTGCCAACTCTCAATGTTTACCAAATGCTCATGGTTCACTTTGGGTTGATACCGCCAAGTCAACGGTAAAACTTCCACATAAGCTCAAAAATGGTGTTGCAGCACTCTCCATGACGTTAGCGACCAAGCCAACAATTGCAATTGATGACCAATCAGGGGCACTAAATATGGCTATTATTTTAGGGCAAGTCGCTAAAAATATGTTGCTTACACAAGCACCAATGCCACTAAATCTAGTACGTTTTTCACCCAATACTCCACAAGCAGTTAATGTAAGAGTCAATAAAGAGATTTATCAACAACAAGTTTTAATGCATCAAAACATTATTTATGCACCTGCGGCAGCAAATGGTTTTATTGTGAGTTATAACAATAACCGCTTTGATGTGATTACTGACTCTGAAAATGGTGCGCTCAGCTTTATGCACTTATGGGGAAAAATACAACATAAAATTCCAAACAATGTCACCAAAATGCTGGTTTCTGAAAATGGCAATATTTATGTTCTCCAGAAATTAATTGTAGGCAACCAAAAAGCACCACTAGTTCAGCAATCATCATTCTTTTTACTAGTTGTGATTATCTCTGCAATTATGATAATAGTGATCTTCTTGTGGTATTGGTTACGACGAAATAATGAGAAAACAGATACCAATTAAAATAACTGCTTTTATTATTTTAATTATATGTAGTGTAGTGGCGTATGCTGGGTTGTTCAAAAATCATGGACAACCTCCAATTATTGAAGGTATTTTCTGGCAACCCGATAATAATACCACTCCTCCTAAAGGAAACTGGCATTACTTAGGAGTGAACACTTTTGTTCCTCAATGGTCAGTCGTCGAATCTAAATCTTGGTGGAAAAACTCCACTCTTCCTCAATGGGAAAATGCCATTGATATACAAAAAATTAAACAACAACCTTGGGCTAAAAATCTCATATTAGGCTTAGCAGGTGAATATAACGAACGTGAAGCACGTGCAAATGTGGTTGCTTTAGGAGAAAAATCTGCGCAAATTATTCAAGAACAAAAAGATGCACCATTAAAAGGTTATTATTTTCCAGTAGAAGCCGATCCAACATGGCTAAGAGTCAGTACATTAGGTCATGTTTTAGAAAAGCTCCCTTCACCTATCTGGGTTAGTATTTACAGTGGTGAAAGCGAACCCGAAAACTATGATTTGTGGGTTAAAAGTTGGTTGCCTCAACAAGCGGGTATCTTTTTTCAAGACGGCGTAGGTGTGGGAGTAAGAACTCCACAACAAGCTCGACGTATTTTAGATCAACTTGAGCAAACTCTTGGAAAAGATAAAACGGTGATTGTGCTAGAAGCCTTTCGAACCAAGAAAAATGGACAATTCCGAGCAGCATATCCTTGGGAAATTATTTCTCAGATTAAAGCTTATGAAGGCAAGAAAATTTATATTTTTGATGGTCCACACTACATGGGACGTTGGTCGGTTTACATCGTCGGTTTGTGGTATCGTCTCGCTTATGGCGGCACATCTACCGCCATAAACGAATCGGAAATTTCAAAATAAATAACTTCTATTCATAAGTTTTAGCAATTTCATCCAATATTCGCTGAGCAGCACGCCCATCACCAAACGGATTTTCAACATTTGCCATTTTTTGATAATGCTGTGAATCCGTTAAAAGTTTCTCAGCTTCATCTATAATTTTTTGCTGATTTGTTCCAACCAGTACTCCAGCTCCCACCTCTACCACTTCTGGGCGTTCAGTGGTGTCTCGTAAAATTAAGACAGGCTTATTAAATGATGGGCTTTCCTCTTGTAAACCACCAGAGTCCGTCAAAATAAAACTTGAACGGTCTATAACGGCCAATAAACTTGGATAATCAAGTGGCTTAACCAAGTGAATTTGAGCATGATTTTTAAACTTATCATGTACTACATCATGTACAGCTGGGTTTAAATGCACAGGCCAAATAAAATGTAAATCAGGATGATGATTAGCTAAATATTCAACTGCATTACAAATATTTTTGATTCCTTCACCGAAATTCTCACGGCGATGAGCGGTAATAAGTACAACCTTATCATTGTGTTTTAATTCAATTCCGTAAGGTTCAAGCTGATTTTTTAAACCAGTTTTTTCAGCAATTAATTTTCTACCTAAATACACAGCATCGACTACAGTGTTGCCTGTCACTGTAATCAACGAAGGTGGAATCTGCTCATTTAACAAGTTACGCTTTGATTGTTCTGTAGGGGCAAAATGCCATTTGGTAATACGAGAAACTAACTGGCGGTTTCCTTCTTCAGGAAACGGATGATCTAAATCATACGAACGTAAACCTGCTTCGACATGGGCAACAGGTATCTTCATTGAAAAAGCGACTAACCCAGCAGCTAATACTGTCGTAGTATCCCCCTGAATGACAATCGCATCTCTTTTTTGACCATCGGTGTAGACATGTTCAAGTTGTGTCAAACCATGAATTAATAGCTGATTTAGACTTTGCCCTGCATTCATAATTTTAAGTCGGTGGTCAATTTCAACCCCAAAGAAATCTATGGCATCTCGCACTAATTCATCATGCTGCCCCGTGAAAATAACTTCTACCTGAAATCGTGAGTCTTGTTTTGCTAATAGAATTACTGGAGCCAACTTTATAAGCTCTGGACGGGTACCAAAAACAATCGAAATAAAAATTTTTTTCATTATTAGAAGTCCTTATAAAAAACAAGTTCTACTCGGGTATTGTTGTAATGATCTTTTGTATTAACAGGCACGTCTTTAAAATAGTTGCCATATAGACGTTCAACACGTAGTTTTATTGGTTGATAGTTAAAAGGCTGCCATGAAATCCCTGGGCCATATTCAAATAAATTATTGTAATATTCATTTTTACTGTCTGCTAAGCCATGCAATTTCACATAAGCCTGCACAGTTCCCTCATCTCCTTTATATAAATTTAAACCTGTGCGTAAGCGTAAATCTCCAATAACGTTATAGTCTTCTCTTGAATAAGTCGCGACATTACCATAGAGATCCGTAAAGTAATTATCTAAACAAAGTGTATGATTACATTTAGACTGCGAATACCATTCCTGATAACCCGTTACACCACCTACAACACTTTCACGAAATTTTTTTCTATTTCGATCAATCAAGTCATAACTTCCACCAACTTCGACATAAGCTCGAACAGGAATTGAAGTCCATGGTTGATAATTTGCACCTACCCCAAGAGTAACCGCATTTTCATCAATAATTTCAGGTCGTACTCCACCTTGAGATTTAGTATCACGGTTTAAATTAAGAAAGCCATATACTTGAGCTCGTCCGTTATCGATGTTTTTACCGTACCGAACTTTTAAGGGAAAAATAACATCGTCATAACGTGACTCATAAGAGGGTGCAAAATAAATATCACCAAAATATGGTTTAACCTCACCCCCACTTAAATTTTTAACCGCTTGAGTTGCCTTTGCTGCAATTGCTGGATCTGAAGATGAAGTTAATTCTTTAAATAAAAC
The DNA here is from genome assembly GCF_044538765.1 of Acinetobacter sp. ABJ-A23_2. Taxonomy (NCBI): domain Bacteria; kingdom Pseudomonadati; phylum Pseudomonadota; class Gammaproteobacteria; order Moraxellales; family Moraxellaceae; genus Acinetobacter; species Acinetobacter sp. ABJ-A23_2. Next base: position 133,055 of record NZ_JBIUCP010000001.1, on the reverse strand, counting down.
CAATGCATCACGATCTTTTTTCTGCTGATTCAGCAAATATGCTTCTTGTAATTTTAAATTGTCGTCTTGAGGAGCTAAAGCTCTTGCTTGTCTTAAACTTTGTAAAGCCTCATCTCTTTTTTCGAGCCGAATTTGTAAATAAGTAAGGCTTTTCCAGACTTTAATATCTGTAGGGGTCAACTTACTCAGCTCAACTAATATTTTTTCTGCTTCTTGAGGTTGAGACTGCTCTATTTTATAAAATCTGTCCCACTTATCATAAATGAGGTTTCCAGGTTTATAGTCTGAAGCTACTTGGTCCTGTGCATAAACACAGCCCATACTCACTACCGTTAAAGAAGAGATCACTGCTCCCATAAGTAATATTGAATGCGTTATAGAATTTATTTTTTTGCTATTTTTCATTTTCACCTCTGCAGTAAATTAGAGTTATTAGGAGCAATTTTTGGAATAATCAATAAATATCATAATTAAAAATAATGATTTACATCGTTAAGTTAGGTTAAGGATGGTTTAATATAAATAATTTAGTCTCCATCTTTATTATTGATCTATTCTTTAGTATCCCTAAATTTCCTATAATGATGACATATTTTTTGATCAATAAATTGTAAAATTTCATAGCATCTATAAAACATTTATAAGGCAAAACACATGGCTTTTCCACATCATACAGAGCATCATGCAATTCACCGTTCAGGTTGGTTAAGAGCTTCGGTATTAGGAGCCAATGATGGAATTATTTCTGTCACTAGCTTAATTATGGGCATGGCAGCAAGTGGAGCCAACTCACATACTCTATTAATTACATGCATTGCTGGACTAATTTCTGGGGCTACATCAATGGCCGCCGGCGAATATATTTCCGTGAAATCTCAGGAAGATATTGAAAAAGCTGATCTAGCTATTGAAGCAAAAGAACTCTCAAAGCACCCACAAAAAGAATTAGATGAATTAACTCAAATTTATATTTCTAGAGGCTTGTCTAAAGAATTGGCTCAAGAAGTTGCTTTGCAGCTAACCACTCATGATGCATTGGGTGCACATGCCCGTGATGAAATAGGTATCCATGAAAATACGGCAGCCAATCCTGTACAAGCTGCATTATCATCTGCTGCATCATTTTCTTTTGGGGCTTTTTTCCCCATGCTCGCTATATTACTGAGCCCGAATCAATGGATTATGCCTGTGGTTTTGGCTACCGGTATTCTTTCATTAGCGATTTTAGGTGCACTTTCTAGTTATTTTGCAGGTACATCTAAACTTAAAGGTAGTTTACGTATTACGTTATGGGGAATTTTAGCAATGGCTTTTTCAAGCTGGATCGGTTCTTTATTTAACGTCACTCCTTTATAAAAAGATTTTTAAAATAGTCCTCTAGAATATTTAAAAATTAAATAGCCAATATTATTTGCTCTTCATTCTATTTTCACGTTATGGTGAAGTGAAAGAAGTGAGGTGAATAAAATGAGCCTATTACAACAACTTGCAATTAAACATCCAATTTTTCTGGCTCCCATGGCAGGGGTTTCTACACCAGAACTAGCAGCCGAGGTTTCAAATCAAGGAGGCTTTGGATCATTAGGCTTGGGAGCAAATACTCCGCAAAGTGCACGTGAACAAATTTTAAAAACTCACGCACTCACTGAAAACTCATTTCAGGTTAATTTTTTCTGTCATCAATCTACAGAACTTAATCTAGAAAAAGCAAAACAATGGATTGAATATCTACGTCCTCATTTCGAAAAATTTGGTGTTCAACCACCTCAAGAATTGCACTGTATTTATCCAAGTTTTTTAGACAATGATGACTTTTTAAATGTTGTTTTAGAAGCTAAACCTAAAGCGGTGAGCTTCCATTTTGGTATTCCGCATCCGCATCAAATTAAAGCTTTGAAAGAAGCTGGTATTTTGACCATGGTTTCGGCCACCAACCTGATTGAAGCCCAAGCGATTGAGGCAGCAGGTATCGATATTATTGTTGCTCAAGGTATTGAAGCTGGTGGACATCGAGGAATTTTCAACCAGACTTTTGACGCATCGATTAAAACCAGTGACTTGGTCCAATTGATTGTGAAGCATTGTAAGCTTCCTGTTGTGGCTGCAGGTGGCATCATGACTGGCTTACAAGCCAAACATATGCTGGGCTTAGGAGCAACCGCAGTCCAGTTAGGTACAGCATTTGTTCAATGCCAAACTTCAAATGCTTCTGCTGAATATCGCAAAGCATTATTTACTGAACCTGTAACGCAAATTAGCGCTAGCCTTTCTGGGCGTCCTGCTCGCGGTTTATTCAACCATTGGCATACCAAAATCGATTCACCTACTCGACCTGCCCAACCAGAATATCCATACGCTTACGATTTAGCAAAGCAACTCAATGCTCTTGCGAGTAAACACCATGACTATGGTTTTGGTGCTTTTTGGGCAGGAAGTAATGTTGCACAAATACGTGAATTAGGCGCATCTGATCTGGTCAATCAACTCGTTGTTGAAATGCTAGATAATGAATAGATAAAGATTTTAAGCAACCAGCCTGTGTACTGGTTGCTTTATTTTAGTGAGTAGCTAATAAATTAACTTGTTCAACCTGAACATCACTCATCAAATTACCTTCTGCAAGCAATTGATTAAAATAACTCTCGACCACTAATGCTTGTTCAGCAGTGGTTTCAACTTTATACATATTTTGTCGGAACTCGTTACTTGAACGTAAGCCTTTGGTGTACCAAGCAATATGCTTACGAGCAATACGACATCCGGAATATTCACCATAAAATTGATATAACTCAGACAAATGTCCTAAAAGTACATCTTTGACTTCTTCAATATTTGGAGCAGCTAAATGCTCACCAGTTTTTAAATAATGGGCAATTTCACGAAAAATCCATGGACGACCTTGTGCGGCCCGCCCAATCATAATTGCATCGGCGCCAGTATAGTCCAGTACATATTTTGCTTTCTCAGGACTATCAATGTCACCATTGGCAATTACTGGAATATTGATTAACTCCTTAACATGTTTGATTAATTCATAACGTGCTGTATTTAAATACATGTCTTCACGTGTACGTCCATGCAATGCTAACGCAGCAATCCCCGCCTCTTCAGCACGTTTAGCCACGCGTAAAATATTTTCTTGGCCATTTAAAAATCCCAAACGGGTTTTTAACGTCACAGGAACATCAACTGCTGCAACAACAGCATCTAGTATTCGAGCTACCAAGTCCTCATCTTGTAATAATGCTGAACCTGCTAATTTATTACATACTTTTTTTGCAGGACATCCCATATTGATGTCAACAATTTGCGCCCCATTTGCAACTTGATAACGGGCAGCCTCAGCTAACTGTTCTGGATCAGAACCTGCAATTTGTGCAGAAATAGGAGCGAGCTCTCCATCAAAATTCGCACGATAAAGACTTTTTTTAGTCATCCGCAAAGTTTTGTCAGCAGTCATCATTTCGCTTACCGCATGACCCGCACCAAAATACTTACACAGTGTTCTAAATGGACGGTCTGTGACGCCGGCCATAGGGGCAACAATTAAATTATTTGACAGTTGATAGGGACCAATATACATATATATTCATACAATTGATGATCAACATAGTATACTTCATCCGCTTGATCAGCTCATCTTTTTTGCAGGTGCTTTCCTCTCCATGAACAAACCGTTGTCTTCCCGTTTTTTATTAAAATCATTCGGTGTAGTCACCGTATGCATGAGTTTAGCTGCTTGTGGAGATAAAGCCTGGTGGTCAAAAAATGATGAGCCCGATTTAGAAAGCCAGCAAATTAAAAAGTTAATTCCATCGCGCGTGCATGATCGTGAGTCATGGGCCAAAGATATTGACGATATTATGCAGGAATTAAAAATTCCTAAAACCAAGCAAAATGTCTGCAGTATTGTCGCGATTGTAGATCAGGAATCTAACTTTGTTGCCAATCCTGTGGTACCGGGTCTTGGTAAAAAAGCAGTTGATGAAGTCAGTACCCGTTTAAATGAAAAGTTTGAAGACAAACTTGGTGAGAAAGTTGGCGGTACTGTCGCAGGCTACTTCGAAGAAGTATTAAAAACCCAGCCTTCCCCTGACAACAATTACATGAGTCAGATGCGTAAAGTAAAAACTGAAAAAGATCTCGACTTACTTTATCGTCAAATTTTTGATTTTATGACTCAACATTATCATGTCAGTGCTTTAACAGGTGCAGCCAAACTGGTTGGACAAGATATTGGCGAGAAAATGAACCCTATTACGACTTTAGGTTCAATGCAAGTTCATATTAATTATGCCAAAGCTCATAAGCGTTCTAGCATGAATATTGCAGACCTTAGAAATGATCTTTATACGCAATATGGCGGTCTATATTATGGTATTCATCGCTTGATGGTATATCCAGCAGACTATGATAAGGCGATTTACCGTTTTGCCGATTATAACTCAGGTATGTACTCTAGTCGTAATGCTGCTTTTCAAAGCATGCTCGATGCCCTTACTGATACTAAACTTACTTTAGATGGTGATTTATTACTTTACAATAAATCTGGTGATCCACTCGCAGTTCAGAGTCAGTCAGAAAAAGAGTTAATGAAATTATTTACTGCAAATAATGTTTTAATTACTCCAAGACAACTTCGCGATGACCTGAAATTGGAAAAAGAGAAAAAGTTTGAAAGTACAACAACTTATATTGCACTAACTAAACTCTATAAGGCGAAAACTGGCAAAGAACCGATCTATGCCATTATGCCTCAAGTGGTAATTTCTGGGCCTAAATTAAGTCGTGACTACAATACTAACTGGTATGCAACCCGCGTAAACGGACGATATGAATCATGTATGCAACGAGCGAAACGAATAAGACAATAAAAAATCTCGCCCTGTTCGATTTTGATGGGACCTTGTGCAGCAAAGATAGTTTTACAGGGTTCATCTTTTATGCGTTATCTAAGCGCCACATCGTTAAGCAAGGCTTGAAAATCCTGCCATGGATTCAAGCCTATTATCTTAATTTTTATCCCGCCCATGCGATGCGTGCTAAGCTGTTCCGAAGCATGTTTCGCAATACCCCAGCAATTGAGCTGCAAAGATTAGGTGAAGAATATGCACAAGAGCTCGTCTCGACGCTTTCACCTGAAATCTTTGCACAGTTACAACAACATCAATTACTTGGTGACCGAGTGGTATTAGTTTCAGCTTCAATTGATATCTATCTTGCTCCACTTTGCAAATTACTTGATATCGAATTAATTTGTACTGAAACTCAAGTTAAAAATGGCATGATGACAGGTTACTATTCAACGCCAGATTGTAGTAATGAACAAAAGAAGTTAAGAATACATGAACAATATTCTTTGCAGGATTATTATCAAATTTATGCTTATGGGAATACTTCAGAAGATTTAGACATGCTAAGTCTTGCCACCCATCCTTTTATGGTTGGTGAAGATCGAATCTTGCCTTCATTAACACCACAAAAAAAGCTCGCATAAAGCGAGCTTTTTAATTGAACACAACCTAATAAATTGCCATATGGTCACGATGGATCATTTCAAGCGAACGGGCTTCTCCAAGTACTTGGTAAACCTTGTCTGAAGAAAGACCTTTAATAATTTCAGCTGAACGAGAACTAAAGTTTACTCGTCCAACCGCAATACGTTTGCCTTGTTTATCCACACATTCAACCACATCACCACGATCAAAATGTCCTTCAACAGTTTTGACCCCAACAGGGAGTAAACTGCGATGTTTTGATTTAATCGCGTCAACCGCGCCATCATCAATTACCAAGCGACCTGCTGTTTGTAAATGTGCAGCAAGCCACTGTTGATGTGCTGTCATACGGTCTTTATCTGTTGTGAATAATGTACCTAACATTTCACCAGCCATTACTCGTGACAACACATTGTCACTTTCACCACTAGCAATCAGTGTTGGACAACCTGACTTGGCAGCTAAACGTGCAGCACGAACTTTAGTGACCATGCCACCTCGTCCAAGAAGCCCACCACCGCCTGCCATTTCAAATAAAACATCATCCATGGCACGCACAGTTGATAACAACTTTGCATCTGGATTATGACGTGGGTCTGAATCAAACATACCTTGCTGATCTGTTAAAATGATCAGTAAATCAGCATGTACTTGACCAGCAACCATTGCTGCTAAGGTGTCGTTATCACCAAAACGAATCTCGTCAGTAGAGACTGTATCGTTTTCATTGATAACCGGAATAACACGCCAGTCAATCAAGTTCTGCAACGCATCGCATGAGTTCAAATAACGACGGCGATCTGCCAAATCGTCATGTGTTAATAACACTTGCGCTGTTCGAATACTATGATTTTCAAGCACGCTAGACCATGTATGAATTAGGCCCATCTGCCCAATTGCGGCACATGCTTGTAAACTGGGTAGATCGGTGGGTCGACTCGCAAGCTTCATACGAACCATACCTTCTGCTACAGCTCCTGAAGACACTAAAATAATTTCGTGTCCAGCATTGTGTAAATCTGCAATCTGTTTCGCCCAATGCGAAATAGCTTCCAGATCTAGCCCCTGCCCATTTGCTGTGAGTAAAGATGATCCGATTTTAACAACGATTCGTTTACACTCACTGAGCTTACGTTGCCCATCGACCACTTCTATCATGTTTTCCTCGGTTTTTTAGTCACGAACGTAGATGCTTTCTACATCATTGTCGTCTTCATCATCGTCAAAATCGTCATCATCGTCCATCATACTTTCGAGACGTTGTGCTCGACGCATCGCACGATATGCTTCTTTTGCCGCAATGGTTTGTTCACGTGTTTCAACTTCTAGTTGTTCACGGAAAGCTCTTACTTCTGCTGCGTACTCAGGATCTTCAACTTCGCGTTCACGTTGTTGTTCAATCTGATCCATCAAGTAATATACAACTTCTTTTGTTCCTTCGCTTAATAAGCCTGATGTCTTAAAGACAGGACCAGTCCACTCTAATTCATCTAGAATGTGCTGACACCACTCTTCACGGCTTTCTTCAGCAATTTGATCCAGTTTATTCAGCACCAAAACAACTGGTAGTTTCGCCAAAGTAGGTGAAAACTTAGCCAGCTCGTTCATAATAGCTTTTGCATTATGTGCTGGATCTGAACCATCAATTGGTTGTACATCAATGATGTGTAAAAGAATACGAGTACGGGCCAAATGTTTAAGGAAGCGAATTCCTAGACCTGCACCTTCTGCCGCACCTTCAATAAGGCCCGGAATATCGGCCATTACAAATGAACGATGACGGTCAGCATCTACAACACCCAAGTTTGGAACCATGGTTGTAAATGGATAGTCTGCCACTTTTGGCTTTGCAGCACTTACAGCACGAATGAAAGTAGATTTACCCGCATTTGGCATACCTAATAAGCCAACATCTGCCAATACTTTCAACTCAAGACGAATTTCACGAAATTCACCTTTAGTACCCGTAGTACATTTACGCGGAGCACGGTTAGTTGATGATTTAAAGTGAGTATTCCCCAAACCACCTTCACCACCACCTGCAACCAGAATTCTTTGGCCGTCTTCAACCAAGTCGCCAATAATATCGCCAGAATCTGTATCAACAATTGTTGTACCAACAGGTACTTTTAAAACCACATCTTCACCACCGCGTCCGGTACAGTTAGCACCTGCACCGTTTTTACCACGCTCAGCGCGGAATTTACGGGTGTAACGGTAATCGACTAGCGTACTTGTATCATCATCAGCTTGAATATAGATACTTCCACCACGTCCGCCATCACCACCATCTGGGCCACCAAATGGTACAAATTTTTCACGGCGAAAACTGGCTACGCCATTGCCACCGTCGCCAGCCTCTACGGTAATGACTGCTTCATCAACAAAGCGCATTTGCCAATCCTCTAAAAACTCTAAAACCGCCTATTCTGCCATATTTTCATAAAATTCTCGAATAGAAAATCGAGAGAATTCTACTTTCATAGGTCTTATTTTATTTCTTTTGATATTGATAAAAATTTACAGCAGATCATTGCCTCTCTTTATGTGTTTATCCCTTAAGGATGAACATTACGTAAGGGCAAATCCATCTTCATATCTAAATTAGCTTTGGTGTGCTGTACCGAGTTATACATAATCGCATTAAAGCTTGAGATATTACCCATTTCCATTGCATCGTTAATTTTTAAAGTTGGATTAAACTGATGTTTAATTGGTAAATTTACCGACTCATCAAACTCAAAATAAACCGGACCATTAAAAGCAATTTTAACGGGAATGGTATAACTACGTTTTAACTGAAATGGAATATCTAGATTGATGGGAATATTTAATTTTAACGGAAATCTAGGAAGTAATTTATTTTGATAAATTAAATCGGTGGTTGTTTCCAAAGGCATCACCTGATCAACTTTCAGCGTGGTGGCATAATCAACACTTACTGTAATTGGAGTCTCAACTTCAAACTCTAAATCAGCCAAATATCTCCCCTTTAATGGCACCGAAATCTGACGGTCAATATCAATTGATGTATCTAGTTTACCTATAGATTGTACCTGTAAGTTATTACCAACATGGATTTTAGTTTCTAATGACTCCGGTAATCGAATATCTGACTCGTGTGCAGAAACAACCACTGAAGCCTGTATGTTTAAATAGAGCCAAAATAAAATTGCCGTGAGTACCATAATCAGAAAGAAACTGATGAGCATACTTTTTATTGAACCCAACATAAGCCATCCACCTACTTTTTCTGGTTCTGAGCAGGTAAAGATGTAGCATTATCATCTTTAACTCGATTAAGGCTCATGCTCGATAGAGGTATTTTTAACTCACCATGCTCAATTCTAACTGGCAAGGTGTTTTTCACATCTACCGAAGCATTTAAAGCAGTTTTTACAGGTACATTCAAACTCCCCTGAATTGGAATGTTTGTTTTTAACTGAGCATTTAATGGAATATGAAGATTTTCTTTTAAAACAGTTTTTACTGGAGCATCAAATTTCAAATGAACTTTTTGATCGAGCGGGACTTGAATATCAATAGGTACATCAAGCTTTAATGGGATATTACCTTTTAATGGCAAAGTAATATCCCTACCTAATACTCTGACTTGAACTTTTGTGTCTATTGGTAGGCTTTGATCAACTTTTAACGTTTCTTTAACTGGAATAACGGTACTAATTGGCACCATATTATCGAAATAGACACGTGGAGTTAACGTCTGTGTAAGAGGAATCGTTAACTTTTCATTAATAGGAATATTCGCATTTACTCGGCCTTTTACATCGACATTTAAAGCATCTTTTACTTTAACTTGTACCTGCAATGGCTCTTGTAAATCAATCGCTACAGCTTGGTTTTTCAGCGGAATATAAATATTAAAATGCTTGAAAACCCAAATGGCGATGAGTACACCACATATATTCGCAATGATGATAAAAAAGAAGACGATTAATAATCTTTTAAACTGCTGCAATTCCAATCCCTTTACTATTTCTTTTTGTTCCTTAAGTTCTATTCTCATTGATTTCTAAAAAATAATCAGCATATATTTTGTACGGTTGTAAAAAAACCCAGTCTAAACTGGGTCTTTTTGTCACATACTTTTATCTAACGTTAAATGGAATTAAGCGTTAGTTTCTGCAGGAATTTTTGTATAGCTTACGCCACACATTTGTTCAGCGATACGTAATACTTGGCAGCTATAACCTACTTCGTTATCGTACCAAACATAAGCAGTTAAGCGGTTACCAGAAGTAATCGTTGCTTGAGCATCATATACACCAGCTGTACGAGAACCGATAAAGTCGCTTGATACTACTTCTGTAGAGTTTGTATAACCGATTTGACCTTGAAGGTTAGAGTTAATCGAGATTTGACGAATGTATTCGTTCACTTCTTCACGATCAACTTCTTTATCAAGCGTTAAGTTTAAAATCGCAAGAGATACGTTTGGTGTAGGAACACGTACAGAGTTACCAGTTAACTTACCTTTTAATGCAGGTAATGCTTTAGCAACAGCTTTAGCAGCACCAGTTTCAGTAATAACCATGTTCAATGTAGCTGCACGACCACGACGATCAGCTTTGTGGTAGTTATCGATTAAGTTCTGGTCATTTGTAAATGAGTGAACTGTCTCAACGTGACCGTTAAGAACTTTATATTTGTCATCCAATACTTTAAGAATTGGAGTGATTGCATTTGTTGTACAACTTGCAGCAGAGATGATTTTGTCTTCATCTAAGATGTCAGTGTTGTTTACACCAAATACAACGTTTTTCATTTCGCCTTTACTTGGTGCAGTTAATACAACACGTGCAACGCCTGGACATTTCAAGTGTTGGCTTAAGCCTTCAGCATCACGCCATTTACCAGTGTTGTCGATTAAAAGCGCGTTTTCAATACCGTATTGTGTATAGTCTACTTCGCTTGGGCTAGATGCATAGATCACTTTAATGAAGTTACCATTCGCAATGATTGCTTCGTTTTCTTCATCAACAGAGATTGTACCAGCGAAAGTACCGTGAATTGAGTCACGACGAAGTAAAGAAGCACGTTTTGCCAAGTCACCGTCAGAGGACTTACGAACAACAATCGCTTTAAGGCTTAAACCACGACCTAAACCTGATTGGCTAATGATTAAACGAGCTAAGATACGACCAATACGACCAAAACCGTAAAGAACTACGTCTTTAGGTTGTTCAGAAGTTGCGCTACCTTTAATTGACTCAACAGCTTGAGCAACAAACGCGTCAACATCACCGCCTTTTTCTTTATATTCAACTGCAAGTTTACCGATATCAACTTCTGCAGAACCAATGTTTTCAACTTTTGCTAAAGCTTCTAAAATTGGGAATGTATTTACAACAGAAAGCTCAACATCTACAACACGTGTACGACGGTGAGTTTTCAAAATTTGAATAACAGAACGGTTAATTAAAGAGCGACCGTAAACAGATACGACAATATTTTTTTCACGGTATAATTGACCGATTACTGCAATCATACGTTCCGCGATTTCTTCACGGTTTTTCCAACGGCCTTGGTGTTCAGCGTGCAGGGCGATGATAGTGTCTTTGCTCACAGATACGTCCTCTAATTAATTATATCTAGGCGTGATTTTTAAAACCCCGTAATTGTAATGGAATTATTAGCAAGAATGAATCAAAAGCTGACGTTAGTGGCTAGATTTTCCTAAAATTCATCATAAATTCATAAAATACCTATAATTATTTTTTATTATCTTATTGTTTAAAGCAGCTAAATTTTTGCTTTTTCTTACTTTTTAGATTCTGATGCTCTAATCGTGAGCATCATTTTTTAATCTTTTTTGATATTTTTCGATATTTAACTGCAAATTTTTGGCTTTTTGTTGCTGTTGATATAGATGGAATGCACCTTCTAAAACCAATACAAAAACAGCACACCAGATTGGAATATAGGTAAACCACTCCTCGTGACCAATGCTTTCACCTAAAACCAACGATGCCAAAGCAAGCAATACAGGTTCCAAATATCCTAAGAGTCCAAACACAACTAAAGGTAAATAACGGCTTGCCAATATATAACATCCCAAGCCTATAGCACTAAGCACACCTAATCCTGCAATAACCAACCCGAGTGTCGGCTGATCGAAGAACTTACTATATGGCAATAACCCTGTATGTGTCAGATAGATTGCAACTGGCATAATAATCAGAAGGTCCCACCAAAAGCCTCCTAAATTATCCGTTTTAATTTTCTTACGTAACAAGAAATAAGCTGAATAACCAATGGCTACCAAAGCAGTTTCCCAAGCAATGCTTCCTAGACGAAAAATCTCATGACCTACACCCACTATTGCCAGAACAATAGCGACCCATTGAAATTTTGATATTTTTTCGCCATATAAGACACTGCCAGCTAACACTAAAACAAGCGGTAGAAGGAAATATCCCAAAGACACTTGTAGACCACGGCCGTGCATTGGTCCCCATAAAAAGAGCCATAACTGTACCGACGTTAAAATGGAGGTTGTGATGAGTAATAAGAGAAAAGAAGGTTTTGCCAAAATACGCTGATAGATATTTTTAATATGACTTAAGTCACCACTCCACCACATAAACACAGTTAAAAATGGCAAAGTCGCAATAATACGCCACCCAAACGTCTGCTCACTATCAAGCTGGCCGAGTAGTTGAGTATAGAAATAAAGCACACCGAAAGTTAATGATGCCATGACAGAGAAAATCACGCCTTTTAACATCACCAACCTCTTTATACTTCAATAAAAATGAAGCGATACAATACTTGATTTATCCACTATACAAAAGAAAAAACCATGTGAAGACATGGTTTTTTCTTAAGCAAATTTTTTATTCTTTGTGCTCAGAGTGGATAATATCTCGAATATCAAATCCTAATGTTTTTGCATAATTGAGATATTCATCAACTACTTCTTTTTTAGGATGTGGCGTTCGAGATAATACCCAAAGATATTTACGAGAAGGCTCTCCAACTAAAACCGTCTGATAGTCTTCATCCAGTTTTAAGATCCAATAATCACCACGAATTACGGGTATCCATCTCACAGCTTCAGGTAAAAAACTTACTTTTAGTTTAGTGTTATATGGTGGATTCACCACAAATGCTTCACCAATAGATTGCTGTAATTGTTTTTGATTATCATAACAACGGTTATCTACAACAATATTTCCATTTTCATTTAAGGTATATGTTGCAGATACGTTGTAAGCACATTTTTTTTGAAAAAAAGCTGGTTTACGTGCGACTTCATACCACACACCTAAATAACGGTCTAATTCAACTTTATCGACAGTTGGTAACGATTTTTGCTGAGCATAGGCATATGTTCCAACGGCTAAACCAGTCAGAACAATCCCGCCCAATGCAATTTTTGCCAAGCGCCAACTGGCTTGCGGAACATTATTTCGAAATGCCATTGTTGCCCTCAACTTTTAGTTGTGAATACAAAATAACTTAAATATCTACACTAGCTTGTTTTTTAAACAAATCATGTAGTGTTATGTATCCATTTATTGCAACATTTGCGCTTTTAAACGAACAATTTCATCACGAATACGTGCCGCTTGCTCAAACTGTAAGTCTTTAGATGCTTTTAACATTTCTTTCTCAAGCTTAGTAATATGCTTACTAAACAATTTAGGATCAGAAAGAATATGTCGATCATCGGCACTTAAAGCTTGTGCCTGCTCTAATACCTTCTCATCAATTTGATCATCTGAAAGTACCTCACCTGCATCAATTTCTTTGATGACCTGACGAACAGCACTACGAGGTGTAATACCATGTAGTTCGTTGAACTCAATTTGTTTGGCTCTACGGCGCTCAGTCTCATCAATTGCTTTTTGCATAGAATCGGTAATTCTATCTGCATATAAAATTGCTTTACCTTTCACATTTCGCGCAGCACGACCAATGGTCTGAATAAGCGAACGCTCAGAACGTAAAAAACCCTCTTTATCTGCATCTAAAATAGCAACTAAAGAAACCTCTGGCATGTCGAGACCTTCACGAAGCAAGTTAATACCGACTAAAACGTCGAATACACCTGTACGTAACTCATGAATAATTTTGACACGCTCAACTGTATCGATATCTGAGTGCAAATAAGCAACCTTAACGCCATATTCTTTTAAATAAGACGTTAAATCTTCCGCCATACGTTTAGTTAAAGTGGTCACCAACACACGTTCATTTAAATTCTTACGAATATTAATTTCAGAAAGAACATCATCGACTTGAGTAAGTACTGGGCGAACTTCAATTTCTGGATCAATCAAACCTGTTGGACGAACGACCTGCTCAACCACTTGCTCTGATTTTTCCAATTCGTATTTAGCAGGCGTTGCACTGACAAAAATAGTGGTCGGAACAATACGCTCCCACTCTTCAAATTTCATAGGGCGGTTATCAAGCGCGCTTGGTAAACGGAAACCATAATTCACTAAGTTTTCTTTACGTGAACGGTCACCTTTATACATTGCGCCAATTTGAGGAACCGTTACATGCGACTCATCAATAATAAGTAAAGCATCATCCGGTACATAATCAAATAATGTTGGTGGTGCTTCACCTGCTGGACGACCTGATAAATGACGAGAGTAGTTTTCAATACCATTGGTATAACCTAACTGCTGCATCATTTCCAAATCATAACGAGTACGTTGCTCGATACGCTGAGCTTCAAGTAACTTGTCATGTTCACGGAAGAACTTAAGCTGGTCTTGAAGTTCATCCTTAATGGTATCAATAGCACGCGTTAAGTTGTCTTTTGGCGTCACATAATGGCTTTTCGGATAAATCGTGACACGTGGTACTTTTCGTACCATTTTACCGGTGAGTGGATCAAACCAGCGAATTGAATCTACTTCATCATCAAAAAGCTCAATACGAATTGCGTGTTGGTCAGATTCAGCTGGGAAAATGTCAATAATTTCGCCACGAATTCGATAAGTACCACGTAAGAATTCAAGCTCATTACGCGTATATTGCATTTCAACCAAACGACGAATAATTTCGTCTCGACTCACTCGGTCACCCTGCACCACATGCAATAACATTTGCATATAAGCATTTGGATCACCCAAACCATAAATAGCAGATACAGAAGCAACAATAATTGCATCACGGCGCTCTAACAAAGCACGTGTTGCCGATAAACGCATCTGGTCAATATGGTCATTAATTGCTGCGTCTTTTTCAATGAATGTATCTGAAGATGGAACATAAGCTTCTGGTTGATAGTAGTCGTAATAACTTACGAAGTATTCAACTGCATTATTTGGAAAGAAGGCTTTAAACTCACCATACAGCTGGGCTGCCAAAGTCTTATTATGCGCCATCACAATGGTTGGTCGTTGTGTTTGGGCAATCACGTTTGCCATGGTATAGGTCTTACCTGAACCAGTCACGCCCAACAGTAACTGATTACGAAAACCTTTTTCGACACCATTCACCAGCTTTTCAATTGCCTGTGGCTGATCACCCGCTGGCTGGTAATGAGTGACCAAATCGAAAGGTTGATTTTCGTTCACAGTTCTCTCTCTTTATAAAAAATTTGAATTTATCGTCTAGCAACTTAATGGGGATTTTTTCCCTAATTTAAAGTCTGTAGCCAGATTAATCTACAGCGAAAATATTAAGCATCTTGATACTTGACCAATGCTTTAAACGGTTGCAACATGGACTTATCCATTAGATAAAAAGCATAACCATGACCTATCAATATCATGATGAAAGTATTGTAACTGAACTCCCTGAAGATACAGTGTTTGTCTTCGGTAGTAATATGGCTGGGCAACATGGTAGTGGAGCCGCACGTGTTGCCAGTCAGCATTTTGGGGCTGTAGAAGGTGTAGGACGTGGCTGGGCTGGACAAAGCTTTGCAATTCCAACTTTAAATGAACATATTCAACAAATGCCACTCTCCCAAATTGAGCATTATGTTGAAGACTTTAAAATTTATGTAAAAAATCACCCTAAGATGAAATACTTTGTGACTGCTTTAGGATGTGGGATCGCAGGTTATAAAGTTTCTGAAATCGCTCCGCTTTTTAAAGGCATATATCACAACGTGATTTTTCCAGAATCATTTAAACCGTATGTTGAAGATAATGCTGTTTCACAGTTTCCGACACTCACTCAAAAAATGGTTCAAAGTTTCATTAATGATGAAGTTATTTTTTACTTTAATCACGGCAGTGACTCTTTTGAAGACGCGTTAGATAAAACTGATTTATCAAATGCTGAAAAAGCGATAGCACTGATTGTTTTAAATGAAGAGTTATACCCTCGTGACCGCTATGGCAGAGGCCGAGACCACGAATTGAGTGATATTTTAGGTAAGCTCAATGGCAAGATTTTCAATATTCATGGTAACTCAGAAGGCGCAATGATTTTTGTCAGTGTCATTGTGGCACTGATGGAACTTTACGATTTCGATGAACAAGACTTCATTAAATTATGGCGCGGCGAGAAAAATATCGACCACCCAATTAACCGTTAATTTATTTTGATATTTTATGAGTAAAGCAGATAAATTCTGCTTTCTCATTATTTTAATTATTCTAAAGATTTAAACTGATTATTTCCCCAAATCCTAATTTTTCTCATTATACTTTAAGACGAACTGAATACTTAAAGAAACAAATGGAAACTTTAGATTCTTCAATTTTTGACTTAACCCCAATTCCAATGTGGATTGAAGACTTCAGTGAAGTTAAGCAGTTATTTGACCTATGGAGAAATCAAGGGGTCGAAGACCTATATGAATTTCTAAGTCAAAATGAAAATTTGATTGTTGAATGTGCCCATAAAATTAAAATTATTAAGGTCAACCAAAAAGTATTAGAACTTTTTGAAGCAAAAAACCAAGAAGAATTATGTGCCAACTTAAATCTTATTTTTAAAAAAGAAATGTTTGAAGCCCATATTCATGAACTCGAAGCGTTATGGAATGGTAAAACTCATTTCTCGAGTACCACTATAAATTACACGCTCTCTGGTAAACGTATTGATGTACAACTGCGTGGAGCAATTTTACCGGGTTCTGAAACTACATTTGACCGTATTTTAATTACCACCGAAGACATTACGCCTTATCAAAATGCACTTCGTCAGGAAGAGAAAAATCGACGCCTAGCAGAGTCAATGTTTATTTACTCCCCGACTTCGCTTTGGGTTGAAGATTTTAGCCGTATTAAAAATAGAATTGATCAGCTTAGGCTATTAGGTATTGAAGACTTTAGGACTTTTCTAGATGTACATCCTGAGTTTGTGCGTCAATGTATAGAAGATATTCTAATTTTAGATGTTAACCAGTCGACTCTCGATTTATTTAAAGCACCTGACAAAACGACTCTCTTAAAAAATACCCATAAAATTTTTGCTGAAGAGATGGTGGAAACTTTTAGAGAACAGCTGATTGAACTCTGGCAAGGAAATATTCACCACAAGCGTGAAGCCGTTAACTATGCATTAGATGGTCAAATTAGAAATGTCTTACTGCAATTTACCGTATTCCCCGGCTATGAAGAGACTTGGGGATTGGTACAAGTTGCACTTACAGATATTACTGCACGAAAGAAAGCTGAAAATTATTTAGAATATTTAGGCCAGCATGATGTGCTGACTAAGCTTTATAACCGTGCTTTCTTTACAGAAGAGCTTAATCGTTTAAACCGCAGTATTATTCGTCCTGTTTCTTCAATTTTTTTAGACATGAATGGTTTAAAAGAAACCAATGATCAACTTGGTCACGATATTGGTGATGGTTTATTGCGGCGTGTAGGTAATATTTTAAATCAGGCAATCACAAATACTGCATATACAGCTTCTCGAATCGGTGGCGACGAGTTTGTGATTTTAATGCCTGGCGCTGATGAAGCGAATGTTTTAATGATGCTGCAAACTATTCAGGAGCTTTTCAATATAGATAATCAATATTACTCAAGCCATCCAATTAGTATTGCTATTGGACATGCAACCACAAAAGAAAATGAACAAGTGGAAGATATGCTAAAACGTGCAGATCACAGTATGTATCAAAAGAAAAAAAGTTATTATCAAGAAGTTCCACAACAATAAAAAAAAACAGGCATATTGCCTGTTTTTTTAAATTAACGCTTACCCATAGAACGGCGCGTACCACGAGGTGGCATCCAAGTTCTATCTGCATATTGCTCTGGCTTCGGACGCACTTGGTTGTGTACAGCATCATCTGCTTGATTGCTTTCATTCGGCATTGGGAATGGCAATTTCACCAAAGCCTTTTTCTGTTTTGGCTGTTGCTCAGTCATGATTCAGTCTCGATATTTCGATTGCGACTTATTATAAAGGATTTTTCTCATTTCTTTCGAAAAAAGCTTCAATTGAGTAAAACCACAACAAGATCTTTCTTAAATTAAACTTTTTTACATCTAAAAATACCCACATCCGCAAATTGCCTAATTTTTGCGATAAGATAGTATGCTTTTTATTTTTTAATCCCATAAGAGGAATATTGCCGTGGACGTACGTCTTTCTGATCGTGTCAATGCTATCAAACCGTCCCCTACACTTGCTGTAACTAACAAAGCTGCTGAGCTTAAAGCTGCTGGCAAGAATGTGATTGGTTTAGGTGCTGGCGAGCCAGATTTTGATACCCCTCAACACATTAAAGATGCTGCAATTGAAGCAATTAATAATGGTTTCACCAAATATACGGCTGTAGATGGTACTCCTGGGTTAAAAAAAGCAATTATTGCTAAGTTTAAGCGTGATAATAATCTTGATTATCAGCCAAACCAGATTTTGGTTTCATGTGGTGGTAAGCAAAGCTTCTTTAACTTGGCACTTGCATTATTAAACAAAGGTGATGAAGTGATCATCCCTGCTCCATTCTGGGTAAGCTATCCAGATATGGTGATTATTGCTGAAGGTACGCCAGTTATTGTGAAATGTGGTGAAGACCAACGTTTCAAAATTACACCTGAACAATTAGAAGCTGCAATTACGCCAAACACTCGTTTAGTGGTATTAAACAGCCCATCTAACCCAACAGGTATGATTTATAGCAAAGCTGAATTAGAAGCTTTAGCAGAAGTTTTACGTCGTCATCCACAAGTATTTGTTGCTTCTGATGACATGTATGAACCAATTCGTTGGGAAGATGAGTTCTACAATATTGCAACTGTTGCACCTGATTTATATGACCGCACGATTGTTTTAAATGGTGTTTCTAAAGCATATGCAATGACAGGTTGGCGTATTGGCTATGCAGCCGGCCCAGCAAAAATCATTGGTGCAATGAAAAAAATCCAGTCTCAATCAACTTCTAACCCAACTTCAATTTCACAAGTTGCTGCTGAAGCTGCATTGAATGGTCCGCAAGATGTTTTAGAGCCAATGATTGAAGCGTTTAAACGTCGTCATGACTTAGTTGTAAACGGCTTAAATGACATCAAAGGTATCTCTTGTTTACCTGCTGATGGTGCATTCTATGCATATGCAAACATTCGCCCTCTTATTCGTGCAAAAGGCTTAAAGTCTTGCACAGAATTCTCTGAATGGTTACTAGAAGAAACTGGCGTAGCAGTTGTTCCTGGTGATGCATTTGGTTTAGGCGGCTTCATGCGTATTTCATATGCAACAGCTGATGAAGTACTTGTTGATGCATTAGCGCGTATCAAAAAAGCTGCTGAATCAATCGAAGGTGTTGATGCTGCAATTGCATCTATCGAAGCTGAAAAAGCTACTAAATAATTTGTAAAATTAAAAAGGCCTCAAAATTGAGGCCTTTTTTATAATTAAAATTATTCTGGGTTAAACAATGCGAACACCTCAGCTTCAGTTAGTTTTTTTGTTTGATTTTGAAAAGTGTAAAAATCGGGTTTTGATTCAATAAAAATTTCCATATCCAAATTCAAGCCTTCTACTGGCTCATTTAAAGAAAATGCATTGATATTGCAGTAACTTTGATCTTTCGTTCTCCAAAAAATTGTTGTTCCACAAGCATTACAAAAGCCTCGTTCTCCCCAGTCAGAAGAGTTAAATACACTAAGATGCTTTTGCTGAATAAACTTTAAACTGCCTTTGACCACATCAACTGTCATATTGACACCACTAGTTTGTCTACGACACATCGAACAATGGCAAGCATGTACATCATGATTTTTTAATTCAACTTCAAAAGTTGTTTCACCGCATAGACACTGACCGTTCATTATTATTTTCCACAAGAAGTTTATATTTTTAGGGTTATAAAATATTCTACTCAACCACATTTTACAAGTTCATAAACTATAAAATAGTCATATTTCTTATACTCGCCAACTTGACAATATGCATTTTAACGCCTAATTTAACATCAAGTTCCATTTTAGAACTTAATTACTGAAGGACTCAAAAAATGAAAAATCCTATGGAAATGACAGGCCTCGAATTTTTACAAGCCATGATTGAAGGTCACATTCCACCTGCCAGTATAAGCAAAACTATTCCAATGCAACCTACTGAAATTTCTGAAGGATGTGTGACTTTCAAAGCACAAGCAGATCATAATCACTTAAACCCATTAGGTGGTGTACATGGTGGTTTTGCAGCAACAGTCCTAGACTCGGTGACTGGCTGTGCTGTCCATACGATGTTACCTGCAGGTGTAGGTTATGGCACCATCGACCTTAATGTAAAAATGTGCCGCCCTATTCCTCAAAATCAGGCTTTAATTGCCACTGGTAAAGTCATTAATTTAAGTAAAAATTTGGGTATTTCCGAAGGAAAAATTATTGATGAAGAAGGTAAACTTTATGCTTATGCAACAGCGACTTGTATGATTATTCGACCATAAAAACTAAGGCAGCTTTAAAGGGCTGCCTTTTTTATTAAGTCAGGAAGATCTGGACGGTCACAAGTTTGTGCAACCACATAAGGTGCCCAAATATTCTTAAGTTGAAGCTCTATCACTTTATGACACTGAGTAGACCAAGCTAAAACTTTATTTTTACCTAGTAATAATTCGCCTTCGAGCTGGAAAATATAGAGGGGTTTAGATTGATCTAATATGTTGGAAGACTTTAAAACTTTCAGTGAAGTATGCACATCCCATTTTGAACTAAACCAGAGTTGTAATAAGTCACCTAAGTACAAGTCCTGCTTTTTAAATGGAAAAGCATTGATCCATGCATCTTCTACAAGTGTGTAATAAGATTCTGGTTGATTTAAAATTTTGAGATAATTGCGTTGATAAAAATCAAAATTAGAAAAAATAGAAGCAACAGTAAGTGTTTTCATACTTATCTCCGATTTAGCCATTTTAGTGCTGGCAAGTTGGTTTAAATCCACACTGTTTGGATTACTCCAAACGCTTGTTCTTTTTTGAATCTAGCAATTGAGTTTTTAAAGTGCAAGTAATTTATATCCTCGCTACTCAACTTGATCAAATAAGAAGCATACAACACAAAAATGAAGGAAACATGACGATTTTAACTTGACCCTTGTCAAAATCTCCTTATAATCGCATGCAGATTCTCCCATAGCTCAGTCGGTAGAGCGACGGACTGTTAATCCGCAGGTCCCTGGTTCGAGCCCAGGTGGGAGAGCCAAATACTAAAAAGCCCGCAGCATTAAAGCGGGCTTTTTTATTGCCATTTATTTTGAATACCTATAAAAAATCCCCTACCTACCTGTAGAGGATTTGCTTTTCATGAATTGATATTTACTAGATTTAATCATCAGATCTAAATTTAAAGAATATATCCCCATCTTTAGATCATTTTTAAAATTCTATTATTCCGCTTCTACAACTTTTAATGGGTTAAAAGACTGCGTTGTTGGCATCATTTCTATACGGTTAATATTAATATGAGCTGGTTGCGATGCAATCCAGGCTACCGTATTTGCAATATCTTCAGGCAAAATTGGGTTTTTCTTATCATAGAGACTACTCACTTTCTCCTGATCCCCTTTAAAACGCACAAGAGAAAACTCAGTCCCCCCACACAGCCCTGGTTCAACATTAGTTACACGCACACCAGTACCAGCCAAATCAGCACGAAGATTTAGACTAAATTGCTCCACGAAAGCTTTGGTTGCACCGTACACATTACCACCAGGATATGGATATGTACCTGCAATTGAGCCCATATTAATGATTAAGCCAGATTTTTTCTTTACCATGCTTGGCAAAATTAGTCGGGTAACAGTAACAAGCCCCTTAACATTGGTATCAATCATCGTGTACCAATCATCTAATTCAGCCTTGTCTGCC
Source organism: Acinetobacter sp. ABJ-A23_2 (assembly GCF_044538765.1). Taxonomy (NCBI): domain Bacteria; kingdom Pseudomonadati; phylum Pseudomonadota; class Gammaproteobacteria; order Moraxellales; family Moraxellaceae; genus Acinetobacter; species Acinetobacter sp. ABJ-A23_2. The sequence continues at coordinate 111,287 of NZ_JBIUCP010000001.1, read as the reverse complement.
GATTCTAAACCTAATGCTAAACCTGCATTATTTACGAGCAAATCAATTTGATCGATTTGAAATTCATTTGGTAATTCTTTAAATATCTTATTTATATTTTCTGCTGTATCCGTCATATCAAATACTAATGGGTAGAATTTTTCACCAAGTTCTTGTTTTAGTTCTTCTAGTTTTTCTGCCCGTCTTCCGCAACCAATAACTTTATAGCCTAACTCAATCAGCTTTTTTGAAATGCTATAACCAAAACCTGCTGATGCACCTGTAACTAATGCTAACATTTTTATATCCTTAGAAATGATCAACTATTTCAGTTGAACTCATGATGAACATATCAGCCTTTATATTTACATAATATTTATTATTAGCCTAAAAAAATAAAAGTTTTTTTAAAAATTTTAAGAGAAATTAAAATCTATAAAAAATATATTTATTAAATAATTATATGCATTTAACAACTAAAAGCAGAACATGGCTACAGCCGAAAAGATAAAGCTCACCCAATAAAAAAGTTTACCGTGAAAGGTAAACTTTTTTAACTGAAGCATTCAAAATTATGCAGGAATACCACTATGAAACCGGAAAGTATCATCCGGAGTCAAAATCAGATTTTTTTCAACTTCACGGATGTGTTCAATACGCTGCTGAATATCCTCTTCAGGATCTTTCATTTTTGCAGTTTTTGCGACATCAAGCGCTAGTGCTAAATAGTCTTCAAAATGACGAGATTCAGACTTAAGCAGGTAACGATAATAGCGTCCCAGTTCGTCATCTACACGCGGAGCAAGTGCATAAAAACGTTCGCATGAACGTGCTTCTACAAAAGCTCCAATAACCAGTACGTCAATTAAAGCTTCTGGCTCATATGTGCGTATCTCTTTTCGTAAACCACCTGCATAGCGGCCTGCACTTAAACCTTTCCACTCTTGCCCACGCTTCGTCATAAATTCGAGGACTTGTTCATAATGAAGCATTTCTTCACGTACAAGTTGAGCAAGTTTGACTTGTAGATCTGTAAAAAAACTATAGCGGAACATTAAGTTCATTGCCGTACCAGCTGCTTTTTTTTCACAATTGGCATGATCTTGCATCAAGATATCTAAATTATTAACGGCCTCATCTAACCATTCATTTGGAGTTTGACACCCCAAAAATGCTAACACTGGCTGCATTAATTCATCGTAATTGATACTCGACATTACTAATTATCCTGCTGCCTGAATCGCTGTTTTCATATCTTTAACAGCTTGTGCCAGACCTACAAAAACACTATCTGCAATAATTGAATGACCAATGTTTAATTCATGAATTTGGGGAATTGCTGCAATTGGTGCAATATTTTTTAGGTTAAGTCCATGACCTGCATTTACAACTAAACCTTTTGCCGCTGCGTACTCAACACCTTTTACAATACGAGCAAGTTCTTCTTGCTGTTCTTGTTCTGTTGCCGCATCCGCATATGCGCCTGTATGCAGCTCAATAGTAGGTGCTCCACATGCCACTGCAGCATCAATTTGAGCAAAATCCGCATCAATAAATAATGATACGTCACACCCGAGAGCAGCTAAGGCCTGAGTTGCAGCCTTAACTTTTTCAAAGTTAGTGACTACATCTAAGCCGCCTTCAGTTGTTACTTCTTGGCGTTTTTCAGGAACGAAGCATACATGTTGTGGCTGAATTTCTTTTGCAAACTCGACCATTTCATCAGTAACAGCCAACTCTAAATTCATACGTGTTTTTAACAATGGACGCATGCGACGTACGTCATCATCTTGAATATGGCGACGGTCTTCACGCAAATGCAAAGTAATACCTTCTGCACCAGCTTGTTCACAAATAAGCGCAGCTTCTACAGGGTCTGGGTAAGTAGTACCGCGCGCCTGTCTTAAAGTAGCAACATGGTCTATGTTTACACCAAGCAATGCAGCCATAAATAAATCCTAATTACGATTGAGTTTGAGTATTTTGAATCCACAATTGTCGACTTTTTAGGGGACGGTCACCTAAAAGCGATGTAATCATTTGACGGTATAGTTTACCTAATAATTGCAATTGTTCGTGAGAAAAATCCTGCCCTTGCTCATAGTCCAGCATAGATAAAATCGCATTTCCCGACAAAGATGAACGGCCTGCCTGAACGACTGGAGCAAAACCTTCAGTCACTTGAAACTGATAAAACTGATGAGGCAAAATTTCTTTCTGTGCGCTATCAACTGAGAAATCAATCGCATAGCCTAGCTCTGGAAGTAAGACATGTTCAAACTGGCGCAAAATCTGTCTGAGAAAGAGATCTGGATTTTCGTGAGAAGATAATTGTTGTAACTGAAGCAAAGTTAACTGATATTGTTCAAAAGTTTGTGGCATTGCCTCTTCTAATGGGCAAAGTCTTAAAACAATTTCATTAAGATAAAAGCCAGCAAAAAAAGCATCACCAAAAAAGAAAACTGGCTGATTTAATATTTCCAGCTTCGTAAAATTTTTAAGTTCACTTTTACCTGTGGCTTGCAACCGAATTGGTTGATATTGAGGAGGCGGAGTCTGTCTTAAAATACCATCGACCCGCCCGTATTCCTGAGTGAAGAGATGCACAATATGGCTTTTTTCACGATATTTACGATGGTGAATCATATATCCGTGTAGGACTTCATTGCGCATCATAAAAAGAAACTATTCCTTAGATTCTTTTTCTTTCTTATCGTCATCATCACCATCAGGAATTACAGCTCCCACAACAGCAGCTGTACCCTTCACTACACCTTTAGTTGTTTTATAAGCAATACCTACTGGTACGGTTACAAGCTTATATACACAACCTTGTAACATCAATGTACACCCAACAATAGCCAATATTGATGTAATTGCTTTCATACCAGTATTCCCTGCTTATTAGATATCACTATATCCTAAACTTTTTAAAGCACGTTCATCATCAGACCAACCACCTTTAACCTTAACCCATAAGGTAAGCATGATCTTTTGTTCGAACATTTTCTCCATGTCTTTACGAGCATCCATACCAATCGTTTTAAGCTTGGCACCTTTTTCACCAATCACAATTGCTTTTTGGCCAGGACGATCTACAAAAATAGTTGCATCAATATAGGTACAAGCTGGCTTTAATCGACCAGTTTTCTCATTAACAGTTGCCTCTTCCGTTTTGAAAGATTCAATTTGCACTGTTAAATCGTATGGTAGCTCTTCACCCAACTGACGCATGATTTTTTCACGAATGATTTCACTTGCCAAGAAGCGCTCAGAACGGTCCGTAATTTGATCGAATGAATATAGTGGTGGCTGATAAGGAAGATATTTTTCAATCGTTTCACTTAAATGCTCCAAGTTTGCTCCACGAAGAGCAGAGACAGGAACAATCTCAGCAAAATTCATAAGCTTGGTACGCTCTTGAATCAAAGGAAGAATCTCTCTTTTATCTTCAAAAGTATCAGCTTTGTTAATTACCAAAATAACTGGCATTTCAGCGTTCTTGAGTTTCTCAAGCACTAAATCGTCATTTTGAGTCCACTTATAAGCATCGATAACAAATAATACTAAGTTAACGTCACGTAATGCAGAATGTGCAGCACGGTTCATCATTTTATTGATCGCGCGTACTTCTTTCTTATGCATCCCCGGTGTATCTACATAGACCGCTTGCATTTTTTCACGTGAGTCAATGCCAATAATTTTATGGCGTGTCGTTTGAGGTTTACGTGAAGTAATTGAGAGTTTTTGACCCAATAAATGGTTCATGAGGGTAGATTTACCCACATTTGGACGTCCCACAATCGCCACAAATCCGCTCTTAAAATCCGAAGGAATTGTAACGCCTTTGGAACTAAAAAATTGATCAATCAGATTGTTTGGATCTTGGTTTTCATTTGAATCTGGATTGATTTGATCAGAATGCATCGACATGCAGGTTATTGCTCCAATAACTTTAAAATTTCCGCCGCTGCTGCCTGCTCGGCAAAACGACGACTTGACCCCTCACCATAAATCTTTGGCAAACCATCTACCAAACATTCGACTTTAAAGTGTTGATGAGGTGCATCACCCTGAATATCTACAACCTCGTAAACAGGGAGAGGTTTTTTACGTGCTTGTAGATACTCTTGTAAACGTGATTTTGGATCTTTGAGTTGATCTGTTGGCTCAATATGATCTAAATAAGGTACGTACCATTTTAACACAATATCTTTGAGTAGGTTCAGATCACTACTATCAAGATAAATTGCACCAATAATCGCTTCTACCGTATCTGCTAATATTGACTCACGATGATGACCGCCAGATTTCAACTCGCCCGTGCTTAATATTAAACACCGACTAAGTTGCAAATCGGTTGCAATTTTACCTAATGCTTCTTGGCGAACCAAAGTTGCTCGCATACGTGTTAAGCGTCCCTCATTTTCATGTGGGTAAGCATGGTATAAATAATTGGCAATGATCATGCCCAACAGCGAATCGCCTAAAAACTCCAGACGCTCATAGTTATACTTATGACTCACCGAACGGTGAGTCAAAGCTAACTGTAGCAATTCAGGCTGCTTAAATTGATAACCGATTCGACTGAGTAAGCGAGGATCACTTAGTTTGAACTGATGTTTTGTCAAAACTCTTCTCAAATGTTAAAACTAAATCAATATTCAGTAAGAAAGGCTTTCTTACCTCATATTTCTTTTTGACCGTTAGACCAGACTGGTTAAACACTTCGGCAATCTCTTCAAAATGGAGATCACGAATATTATTCATTTCCAGTCTTTGATCCATCTGTGCCATAAATTTTTGGGGTGTCGTATCAGCTGAGCTTTGTTGCATAAGCTCGGTAATCTGATTATTAATCACACGATCATCCCAATACGCTGGCCAAACTGCAAGTACAGCTTTCACTGCAATTGCAAATATGACCACCCCAAATAAAATTGCTAAATACGAAGTACCCTGTTGTGCCTTACGCATTTTTGTTTTCCTAATGGTTGTTTTTAATCTATTTTCCCATTTCGGTTAAAGCTTGGCAGGTGGAAACCAGGTTCTTTATGCATCCAGACATAGAAAGCTCGGCCTGTTAAGTTTTCTTCAGGAACGAAACCCCAGAAACGACTATCAGCACTTTGATCGCGGTTGTCCCCCATTGCAAAGTAATGTCCTTTCGGAACGGTTACTTCCCAATATAAACCGTCTTGGTTTGAATATTTGCCATTATCAACATAGTTGATAAATGGTGCCTGACGCGCAACGTTTACGCCTTCAAGCTCACGCATCGTAAAGGTATGATCACCAATCGTTTCTTTATGATAAATAGACGTTGGTGTATCTAAAGCATCTTTTTCACGACTAAACTGTGTTGCTACTTTAGGAACTTTTTGACCATTAATAATCAATTGTCCATGATCATAAACAATATGGTCACCCGGCAAACCAATTACACGCTTAATATAGCTGATGGTTGGTTGAGGTGGGTAACGGAATACGATGACATCACCACGTTTTGGTTCACCTACATCAATCACTTTTTTATTTACGATAGGTAAACGCACACCATAGTCAAATTTATTAACTAAAATAAAATCGCCAGTCTCTAAAGTTGGAACCATCGAGTCTGATGGAATGTTAAATGGTTCATAAAGAAATGAGCGAAGTACAAGTACAACAGCTAAAACTGGCCAAAAGTCATAGGCCCATGTAATAACAAAATTTTCGTTCTCTCGGCCTTTATTCGCACGCTGTTTAAAAACAAGTTTATCTAACAACCACACTGCAAATAAAATCAGCGTAACTGGAACAAGAATTAAATTAAAATCAAAATCCACATGACCTCACTCGCAGCCTAGCTGCTTGTTTTATGGCTGGGAGAATATAAGTTCATCCCAGCCCTTTCTTTTATCTTTCTACTTTCAAAACAGCTAAGAACGCTTCTTGTGGAATTTCTACACTACCCACTTGTTTCATACGTTTCTTACCTTCTTTTTGTTTAGAAAGTAATTTCTTCTTACGAGACACGTCACCGCCATAACATTTTGCTAGAACGTTTTTACGCATCGCCTTAACGGTCGAACGAGCAATAATTTGAGCACCAATGGCAGCCTGAATTGCAACATCAAACATTTGACGTGGAATCAAGTCTTTCATTTTTTCAACTAAAGCAATACCACGATGGCGAGCATCGTTACGGTGACAAATCATAGCCAAGGCATCAACCTTTTCACTATTAATTAATACATCAACCTTAACTAAAGATGAACTTTCGAAACGTACGAAGTTATAGTCTAGTGATGCAAAACCACGTGAACATGATTTAAGCTTGTCAAAGAAATCCATTACGACTTCAGCCATTGGAATTTCAAAAGTAATCGAAACTTGATTACCCAAGAACTTCATGTCTTTTTGGACACCACGACGCTCAATACATAAGGTCATGACATTACCTAAGTATTCTTGCGGCACAAGAATATGACATTCAGCAATTGGCTCACGTAAATCTTCAACAACTGAACCATCTGGCATTTTAGACGGACTGTCGATATAGATCGTCTCACCTTTTTTGGTAACAGCTTCATAAACTACCGTTGGTGCCGAACTAATTAAATCGAGATCGTACTCACGTTCTAAACGCTCTTGTACGATTTCCATATGCAACATGCCCAAGAAACCACAGCGGAAACCGAAACCAAGTGCATCCGAACTTTCAGGTTCAAAGAACAAGGCAGAATCGTTAATTTGTAATTTCTGTAATGCTTCGCGGAATGGTTCAAAGTCGCTTGAATCGATTGGGAAAAGACCTGCATAAACCTGCGGTTTAACCTTTTTAAAACCAGGTAATGTTGCAACATCTGGTGTTGTTGCAAGTGTAATGGTATCGCCTACTGGCGCACCAAAAATGTCTTTAATACCCGCAATAACAAAACCTACTTCACCAGCTTCAAGAATATCTGTTTCAGTATGCTTAGGATTAAATACACCTACAGAAGTTACCGGATGAGTTTGTCCTGTCGATTTAACCAACATTTTGTCGCCCTTACGGATACGACCTTGTTTAATACGAACAAGAGACACTACACCTAAGTAGTTATCAAACCATGAATCGATAATTAAAGCTTGTAATGGAGCTTCACGATCACCTTCTGGCGCCGGAATAACGTCAACTAAACGCTCTAATACACCTTCAACACCTAAACCTGTTTTTGCTGAACAAGTCGGTGCATCTGTCGCTTCAATCCCGATAATTTCTTCAATTTCATGAATTACACGTTCAGGTTCAGCCTGCGGTAAATCAATTTTATTTAAAATAGGAAGAACTTCGAGACCTTGTTCAATCGCGGTATAACAGTTTGCAACTGATTGTGCTTCTACACCTTGCGCAGCATCGACAACCAACAATGCACCTTCACATGCAGCTAATGAGCGAGATACTTCATACGAGAAGTCAACGTGCCCCGGAGTATCAATAAAGTTAAGCTGATATTCTTGTCCATTTGGATGGGTGTAATACAATGTCACTGAGGCTGCTTTAATGGTAATCCCACGTTCGCGCTCAAGCTCCATTGAGTCCAAGACCTGAGCTTGCATCTCACGATCTTGTAAGCCACCACACATCTGAATAAAACGGTCAGCCAAAGTAGACTTACCATGATCGATATGAGCGATAATCGAGAAATTTCGGATATTTTTGATATCAACTGATTTTTTAGCTTGCGCCATGGGCTACCTTGAGAAAATATAAAGTGCTATGTAGCTTGTTTTAATACACAGCCAAAGCGGTTTAACAAATTGCGAGAGATTATAGCAGATGGATATTTTAAAGTATCCAAAATAATCATGAGCTTTGTACTTATGTTCTAAAAAATGACAATTCAAAGCACATGTAATACTTCCGACTATCGAGCATATGAAATAGTAAAATCTAAAGGATTTATGCTTGAATCAAGGGGCTTATAAGCTTGTGTAAAAGTTGGCGACATTCGTTTTGGTCGACCCGATGCAATTTCAATACATGCCCACTTGGTATTCCCAACAAATAAGACTGCTTGATCAGACGGACGGAAAAAAACATACTGGCGAAATGAATAAAGCGCATTGATATCGTCTAGCCATGTCCGCAATATAATTTCTTCGCCTTCAAACGCAGCCTTACGGTATTGCACATGATGCTCAACAGCAACCATTGCATGCTTAAGCTCAAGGTATTTGGTTACGCCTACCCCTAATGTTTCAACATGAGCAGCAGCAACATCTTGCATCCATTGGACATACATTACATTGTTAACATGACCTAAAGCATCAATATGCTGTGGCTGAACCTGAATATGTAAATCGAAAATACTGCTCACAAAACACTCACCTTAATCATTAAATCCAAAGCTATATTTAGATTAGCTAGATCGAACATTATGCCGAATACAAATAATAAAAAACCACCCATTTTCAGGGTGGTTTAGTTTTATATCATTTTACTGAATGCGTAAACCAAGCATTGCTCGTTGTCCTTGACGAATGATTCCAACACGTGCAACCGTATTTTTTTGTAGGTTAGAAACAACTTTCGCAAAATCTTGGCTATTTAAAATTTGAGTATTATTGACCTGAACAATCACGTCACCCGGAATGATATTTGACAATGATGCCAACCCACCACGGCGGACATCTTGAACATAAATACCGCCTTTTACACCTAACGTATTTTTCTCTGGTTCAGCTAAATCACGAATACTCATGCCTAACACTGGACCTTTAGAAGCAGAGGTCTGAGTACCTGTAGCTGGTGTTTCATCTGGTGCTGTTGCTAAAGTTGCAGTGATATTACGAGTTTTATCATCACGTAACACTTCAAACTGAACGGTTTGGTTTGGCTGAACTTTATTTAATGCATAGAGTAAATCACTTGTACGCAGCACAGAAGCACCATTAAGTTTTAAAATCACATCACCAGCTCTAAGCCCTGCTTTTTGAGCAGGTGAATTTGGCGTTACTTGTGTGATGAGGGCACCTTCCGGTTTAGGCAATTTGTAGGCATCGGCAAGGTTACGGTCAATATCTTGCATCATAACACCTAGGTATGAACGAGTAACTTTCCCTTTTGTTTTAAGCTGTTCAGCTACATCCATCGCAACATCGATTGGAATAGAGAAAGATAAACCCATATAACCGCCAGTACCACTAAAGATACGTGAGTTTACCCCGACCACTTCGCCATTTTGATTAAACAATGGACCACCTGAGTTACCAGGGTTTAGTGCAACGTCAGTTTGAATAAATGGTACAGAAGTTTCACCACTCATGTTTCGTGACTTGGCACTGACAATACCTGCTGAAGCGGAGTAGTCAAAACCAAATGGAGAACCAATTGCCAATACTGGCTCTCCGACTCGTAAGCGGTCAACATTACCAACTTTTAAAGCAGGATAATTACTTCCATTGACTTTTAATAATGCAACATCGGTACGTTCATCACTACCAACAACAGTTGCATCAATTTCACGACGGTCATTTAAAGTAATACTAATGCGGGAAGCATTTTCAATCACATGATGATTTGTGAGTAAGTAACCATCTTTACTAATAAAGAATGCACTACCGTATGCTGTTTTTTCTTGAGGACCTTGTTGCTGTGGAATGATGACCTGATTACCAAAGAAACGTTTTAAAATTTCAGGAACTTGCTGTTGTAACAGTTCATCCTGAGTCATTTTTTTTACGACGTTTACGCTCACCACAGCCGGACTAACTTGTTCAACGAGGTTTGAAAAATCAACAGCAGCATTTGCTTGAACAGCGGCAACTGTAAATACCGCTGCATACATTCCTTGTTGTAAATAGCGAGATTTCATTCGGTGCTCACCCACAATTGGTCTACGAGAATAAGAATAAAACTTTTGTATCACAATGCTTTGGAATTGTGCGTAACAATATGTTTATTTGTAAGACATCATCATCACGTTTATTTTACGCATTGCAATTTTTTAAGCTAATTGCAATTTTTCTGTGACTTAGAGCGCTTAAGCTCTTGCCTTTTTAGGTAAAAAGGGGTGTCATTAGCGGACGTTTTAAATTGATGCGAATGGACATGCCTAATCAACAGACAATTCACCACTTTGACGTGATTATTGTGGGCAGTGGCGGTGCTGGTTTAAGTCTGGCTTTATCGTTACCAAGTCATTTTAATATTGCAGTTTTAGCCAAAGCTGCTTTAACTGAAGCAAGTACCTTCTATGCACAAGGCGGTGTTGCTGCTGTTCTTGATGAAACTGACTCTATTCAACAACATATTAATGACACGATGATTGCTGGTGCTCATTTATGTGAAATGGATGCGGTACAACATACCGTAGAAGGTGGCCGTCCTTCTGTTGATTTTCTTTTAAAGCAAGGTGTTCAGTTCACCCTAGATGAAGATGAGCAACTTCACTTAACTCGCGAAGGTGGCCACTCACAGCGCCGCATTATCCATTCTGCTGATGCTACAGGCAAAGCCATTTCAACTACATTGGTTGAACGTGCTAAAGAACGCAAGAATATTACTATTTTTGAAAACTACATTGCGATTGATTTAATCACGTCGCATAAATTGGGCCATACAGATCAGGCGAATCGCGCTATTGGTTTGTATGCCTTAGATGAAAATACAGAAAAAGTTCATACCTTCCTTGCACCATTTACCGCACTTGCTTGCGGCGGTGCGATGAAAGCTTACCTTTATACGTCTAACCCTGATATTGCTACAGGCGATGGTATTGCTATGGCTTACCGCGCAGGTTGCCGTGTTGCCAATATGGAATTTAACCAATTCCACCCAACCTGTCTGTACCACCCACAAGCGCGATCTTTTTTAATTACTGAAGCCATGCGTGGTGAAGGTGCTTACTTACGCTTGCCTGATGGCGAACGTTTCATGCTTCGTTTTGATGATCGTGCCGAATTGGCTCCTCGCGATATTGTGGCACGTACCATTGACCATGAAATTAAACGTCTCGGTATTCGCCATGTGTGGTTAGACATTACACACAAATCACCTGAGTTTATTAAAGAGCACTTCCCTACACTTTATGCACGTTTGCTTGAGTTAGGTATCGACATTACTAAAGACATGATTCCAGTAGTGCCGGCAGCACACTATACATGTGGTGGGGTTGTAGTTGATTCAAATAGCCAGACCGATATTGAAGGTCTCTATGCAATTGGTGAAACCTCTTATACAGGTTTACATGGTGCAAACCGTATGGCGAGTAACTCATTACTTGAGTGCTTCGTTTACGGTATGAGCGCAGCAAAAGATATCGAAAATAAGTTTGATGAGAATTTCAAACTACCGAAAGTACCCACTTGGGATGACTCTCAAGTAACCAACCCAGATGAAGATGTGGTGATTTTACAAAACTGGGATGAGTTACGTTCGACCATGTGGAACTATGTTGGTATTGTCAGAACCACGAAACGTTTAGAACGTGCTTTACACCGTATTGAAATGTTAAAGCGTGAAATCACTGAATATTATCAAGACTACCGTGTCAGTAAAAACCTGATTGAACTACGTAATCTTGTACTCGTTTCGGAAATGATTGTGCGCTGTGCCATGCACCGCAAAGAATCACGTGGTCTACATTACACGCTCGATTATCCGGAAACTTCGAACGAGATTCGTAAAACTGTTTTAACTCCTCCAAATTTTGCAGTAGAACAACCATTGGTTAATACCGAAATTTAAACTGTTTTTCTACAAAAAAGCACAGCTCTGGCTGTGCTTTTTATTTAGGTTAATATTTATGATCGAGGAGGAATTGAATAAGTCGCGGTCACATGTGCCACCGGTTCCTCTTGCCCTACTGAATAAATCCATACCTCACCCACGACTAGACTCTTCCCTACTTTCATGAGCTTACATTCGCTGCGTAGATCTTTATCACCTGCGGGTTTTCTTAAAAAATTAATATTAAAATTAGTCGTGACAGCTAAACCAACAATTCCGATTTCACCAAGTATTGCAATATACAAAGCAAAGTCTGCCAAAGTCATCATGGTAGGCCCAGATATGGTACCACCTGGTCGTTGATGTCTTTGATCGACGTGATAATAAACGACAGCAGCTTTAGGCGTAACTGATTCAATCGTGCAATGTTCAAGACTTGGGGGAAATTCTTTTTCAAGAAACGCTACAATTTCTTCTTTTGAACTTTTCATCCTTGTTTTTCTTCGATTTCAGAACAGTATTCAAAATAGCATAGAATACTGACTCATATTTTCTATGACCTTTTAAACCAGATTTATTATTATTTTTAACCACTCCCAGAGATATGAGAGTGGCTTTTATTATTACTTATCCTAAATATTGCAAAGCTTGCTCAAATACCTGATCTGGACTTTGAGTAGCATCTAAACGTTTAATACGTTCTGGTTCAGCTTTCCATAAGGTTTCATAGCCTTCACGAACCTTAGTAAAGAAGCTTAACTTTTCTTGTTCAAAACGGTCTAAAGCTCCTCGTTCACGTGCACGGTTCATACCAAGTTCAATCGGTGCATCTAACCAAAAAGTCACCTCAGGCATGCGTGAAACAAAGTTCTGATTTAAAAGCTGTAATTTATCTTGGCTTAAACCACGACCCGAACATTGATAAGCAAAGCTTGCATCGGTAAAGCGATCACTTAAAACAATTTTATTAGACTCTAGAGCCGGCAAAATGACTTGTTGTAAGTGTTGAGCACGTGCCGCATAAATTAAGAGTAGTTCAGTATCATGGCTCATATTTTCATCATGATTCACCGCCAAAAGCATTGAACGTATTTGTTCTGCTAATGGCGTACCACCCGGTTCACGGGTTAAAACAACTTGTTTACCTTGCTCTTCAAAATGCTGATGAATTTTTCGAATGAGTGTAGTTTTACCTACCCCTTCCGTGCCTTCAAAGCTAATAAACATCTCTTTTCCTTATTTCTTCGATCTCAACACGGATAAATACTGCTGCACCGCTTGATTATGAGCCTGCAAATCTGCAGTAAATTTATGACCACCATTACCAGTTGCCACAAAATAAATATTATTTGAGTCATCTGGATGTAATGCAGCTTCAATTGCTTTTTGACTAGGTAAAGCAATTGGTGTTGGAGGTAAGCCATTAATTGTATAAGTATTATATGGCGTTGGTGTACGTAAGTCTTCGCGAGTTATGTTTCCCTTATAGTTTGCACCCATACCATAAATTACGGTTGGGTCAGTTTGTAGACGCATACCAATTTTCAGACGGCGTACAAATACACCAGATACCTGCTCAAGCTCACTATCTAAACTTGTTTCTTTTTCAACAATTGAAGCCATAATTAAAGCTTCATACTTATCTTTATAAGGTAAATTTGGTGCACGATTCGCCCAAGCTGCATCTAATGCTTTCATTTGGTGATGATATAAATCCATCAGGATTTTTTTATCAGTTTCACCTTTTGCAAAGAAATAAGTGTTAGGCGCAAATAAACCTTCCGGATGATGATAAGGAATCCCAAGCGCCTTCATCAGCTGATCATCAGGTAAGTCAAGTATTGTATTTTTTACATTTTTATCATTTTTGAGTGCAGTAATAAGCTGTTTAAAAGTCGTACCTTCAATCACCAAAATACGGTTCATTTGAGCATTATCAGCATTAGACAACATCTCTAATACTTGTCTTACGCTCATTCCCTGCTCAACTTCATATACACCAGCTTTCATGCTGTCATGAATCATAAATCTTTGATAAAGCTTAAGTACAATAGGGAAATGGATTTTGTTTTCTTTTGCTAAGTGATCGATAAAACCAGAGTAGGTCTCACCTGAAGTGATCGATAGCATCTGCTTTTTCCCTTCAATAGGATAAGCTTTAAATAAACTTGACCATAAAATAGCAAAAATAGAAATTAAAACGATAAAACAGCCAATGAGCACCAACTTTTTAGGAAAATGAGATGCTGTTTTCTTGCCCTTTTTTTTAGCATTTTTTGCTTTCGCGTTCACAGGTGGCTTCGGCATATTAATGAATCTGATTCAAGTTAAGAGTATGAAATAAATTTAGGCACGCCTGTGAATCTAGAGTTTGTTCACCGATTTGAGTAACTACTCGCATTGGATGTAAAGCATTACAAAAGAATAGACTCTGTATTTGTGGTACTTCATCTAGCTCAATTATTCTGACTTCGCAGGCAATTCCATGGTGCTGCATACGTGCTAAAATTTCTGCACGCATCACACCGTGGACGCCATTATAGCGAAGTTCCGGTGTAATCCATCTATCATTTAAACGAATAAAACAATTACTGCTTACCCCTTCAACAATATAACCTTGTACATCAGATACTAATGCTTCTGCCCAGCCTTGTTGATCTGCTTCTTTTTTTAGCAGTACCTGTTCAAGACGGTTTAAAGATTTAAGTCCAACTAAACTCGGCATGGTTAAACCTAAGGCCTGATTTAAAACCCCACACTCAATAAAATCTGGTCGGAACTGGTCCAATGCTTTTGGATAGAACCAGACATAAATATCTGCTTCATGCTTTGGCAAACTATAACCACGGTCACCTTCACCGCGGCTAATCACAATTTTTAAAGTGCCGTTGAGTACAAGGTTTTGTTTATATAGATGCTGCAAACTCTGTTCAATTAATTCAAAGTTTGCAGTTAATGCTAGTTTTTGACAGGCAAGTTTTAGACGTTCCGAGTGACGTGCTTTAAGCTCAATCTTATTTTGAAAAACACGAATTGTGGTAAAGCATCCATCTCCATAATGAAATGCTCGGTCTAGTAACGGAATGGTTTCAACAGGTTGCCCATTTTTAAAACACCACATGCTTAATCCGTCCTTTCTTAAAAACCGCCCAACAATACAACACCTTTCATTTAATTAATAAATGACTGATTTTAAAAAATTATACCGATTTCATCAGCACTTTTGAAACTTGTTATATATCAAGATTTAAGAATAGCTTATCCATTTTTTATATTTCTATATTTTTCATATTAAATTCGTTTTTTATTATTTTTTTAGAATAAAGACTAGCGCTATTCTGCGTTCATGTTTTGAACATTTCGTATTTTTGAGGGGTTATCTCATGCGTTTTTCTCAATTAAAAGTCGGGGTTATTGCTGCACTTCTTTCTGTTTCATCATTTGCAGCTCAAGAATTCTTAAACGTTTCTTATGATCCAACTCGCGAGTTATATACAGACTTTAATAAACAGTTTGGTACTTACTGGAAACAGCGTACTGGACAAGATATTCAGTTTAAACAATCACACGGCGGTTCTGGTAAACAGGCTCGTGCAGTGATTGATGGCTTAAATGCTGACGTTGTGACATTAGCTCTTGCAGCTGATATCGATGAAATTGCAGAAAAAGCAAAATTGCTTCCTACTGATTGGCAGAAGAAGTTACCACAAAACTCTACACCATACACATCAACAATCGTGTTTTTGGTACGTAAGGGTAACCCTAAACAAATTAAAGACTGGGGTGATTTA
This sequence comes from Acinetobacter sp. ABJ-A23_2, assembly GCF_044538765.1. NCBI lineage: Bacteria > Pseudomonadati > Pseudomonadota > Gammaproteobacteria > Moraxellales > Moraxellaceae > Acinetobacter > Acinetobacter sp. ABJ-A23_2. The sequence goes on along the minus strand of NZ_JBIUCP010000001.1, from coordinate 95,819 downwards.
ATCAAACCAGGTGTAGAAATTATTACACCAAACCCGAAAACTTCTGGCGGTGCTCGCTGGAACTACCTTGCAGCTTGGGCTTGGGCAAAACATCAACCAGGTGGTAACGATGCTAAAGCACAAGAATATGTCCGCCAAATTTATAAGCACACTAAAGTTCTAGATTCGGGTGCACGCGGTGCAACCACGACTTTTGCTGAACGTGGCATTGGTGACGTATTACTTGCTTGGGAAAATGAAGCTCACTTAGCTGTTCGCGAACAACCGGGCAAATTTGAAATTATTACCCCGTCTCTTTCGATTTTAGCTGAACCACCAGTTGCTGTTGTTGAGAAAAACGCTGCTAAAAAAGGCAACCTCACCATCGCTAAAGGTTACCTCAACTACTTGTACTCACCTGCTGGCCAAGAAATTGCAGCACGTAACTTCTACCGCCCTCGTAATGCAGCTGTACTCAAAAAATACAGCAATGTATTTAAGCCATTGAAACTCGTGACGATTGATAAAGAGTTTGGCGGTTGGACAAAAGTGCAAAAACAACACTTTGATAATGGTGGTGTTTTCGATCAAATCGTGAAAATCAATAGTACAGAGAAATAATTCTTTGTACTAACGATAAGGAGAACAGACATGACTCACTCTGTAATTGTTCCAGGTGTAGGTGGAAGTGAACATCAACATTGGCAATCTTGGTTGCAGCGTCAACTCGTGTCTAGTTCTCGTGTTGAGCAAAAAAACTGGGATAGACCCGTATTAAGTGAATGGATTGAGCAATTTGTTAAAACTGTTCAAGCAGTACAAGCACCAGTACAAATTGTTGCGCATAGTTTCGGTTGCTTAACAAGTGTTGCTGCTTTGGCTGAGCATCCTGAGTTACAAGTTCAAGTTAAAAAACTAATTTTGGTTGCTCCTGCAAATCCGGCACGTTTTGGTGAAGCAGGTTTTGCCCGTCATAGCTTGACTGACTACAAAGATTATTTTCATCAGTTAAAAATTAATGTGCCTACAACACTACTGATTAGTGAAAATGATCCTTGGTTAGATTTTTTTGATGCTTTACAACTTGCGAAATCTTGGCAATTAAACCCAATTAATCTTGGCCAAGTCGGTCATATCAATGTTGCTTCTGGTTTTGGCCCATTCCCTGACTTACTGAACTATCTACTTCCTGAAGACTCGATGTGTAGCCACTCATCTATTGATCCGGTAAAGACACATTTCTCTTTGAAATTTGCTTAATACCCAGCTTTATACCGCGCCGTTTATCTTTATTTATTCGCTTACTGGTTTCAGCAGGCTTTTCTCTTTGAGGAAATATCATGTCGCAGCGATCCCGAGTGCTGCCTGGGTTTGGTCTATCATTGGGCTTCACCCTCGCCTACGTTTCTTTTATTGTGCTTATTCCATTAGCCGCAGTCTTTATCAAATCATTTGGAATCGGATGGGACGGACTATGGGAAATTTTAACCTCTGAACGTATTTTAAAATCGCTTCAACTCAGCTTTAGTTCAGCTTTAATTGCGGCGTTTATTAATGTTGTTTTCGGACTACTTTTAGCTTGGTGCCTTGTCCGTTATAACTTTCCCGGAAAACGTCTGGTTGATGCCTTAGTAGACTTACCTTTTGCACTTCCAACAGCAGTTGCAGGTATTGCGCTTACTTCGCTTTATGCCCCTACTGGCTGGATTGGTCAATATTTAGAACCACTCGGTATTCATGTTGCTTATACACCTATCGGGATTACGCTAGCTTTAGTATTTATTGGTATTCCTTTTATTGTTCGAACTGTTCAACCCGTACTAAGCGATATCGAAACCGAGCTTGAAGAGGCTGCTTCTGCACTTGGGGCAAATCGCTGGCAGACCATTACTAAAATTATTTTGCCAATATTACTACCTGCGCTATTTACAGGCTTTGCTTTAGCATTTGCCCGTGGCGTGGGTGAATATGGTTCTGTAATTTTCATCGCAGGTAACCAGCCATTTAAAACAGAAATTGCCCCGCTCATGATCATTTCTCGCCTTGAAGAGTATGACTATGCAGGTGCAACCACTATTGCTGCGGTTATGTTAGTTCTCTCTTTCATTATTTTATTTGTCATTAACTTACTTCAAGCATGGGCAAACCGTCGTACAGGGAGAAATATCACATGAACCTACATACCGACAGCAATGCACTTGCTTTGAAACTACAGTCTCGTGATGCAACTCGTGAACCGACTTGGGTACGTTATACGCTGATTACAGTTGCACTGATTTTCTTTCTTAGTTGCTTAATGCTGCCACTTATTCTGGTTTTTGTTGAAGCGTTTAAACAAGGCCTTGAAGTCTATGTTCAGGCTTTAATTGATCCAGATACGTTGTCAGCGGTGAAATTAACATTACTCACCGCAGCGATTGCCGTACCGATTAACGTGATATTTGGTGTTGCCGCTGCATGGGCTGTTTCCAAATTCCAGTTTAAAGGCAAAGCCATTTTAACCACCATTATTGATATGCCTTTTTCAGTTTCACCTGTTATTGCAGGTTTAATGATTGTACTGATTTTTGGTGCTCAAGGTTGGCTAGGCGGCTGGTTAATGGACCATGACATTAAGATTTTATATGCGGTGCCCGGAATTGTTTTAGCGACCATCTTTATTACCGTTCCTTTTGTTGCACGTGAGTTAATTCCTCTTATGGAAGCTCAAGGAACAGAAGAAGAAGAAGCCGCGATTGTACTTGGTGCCTCAGGCTGGCAAACCTTTTGGAAAGTCACTCTGCCTAACATTAAGTGGGGCCTGATTTACGGCGTGATTTTGTGTAATGCCCGTGCAATGGGTGAGTTCGGTGCAGTATCGGTAGTTTCTGGTCACATCCGTGGTGAAACCAATACCCTGCCACTTCATGTTGAAATTTTATATAACGAGTACACCTTTAGTGCAGCCTTTGCCGTGTCCTCATTACTTGCTTTCTTAGCCTTATTAACACTGGTATTGAAAACTTGGTTAGAACTACATCAAGACAAACCAGAACCGCATTCAACTGATTCGTAAGGAATGAAATCATGAGTATTCAAGTTAAGAATATTGAAAAACACTTTGGTGCATTCCATGCGCTTAAAAATATTTCCCTAGACTTTCCAGAGGGTGAACTGGTTGCGCTACTCGGACCATCTGGCTGCGGTAAAACGACACTACTTCGTATTATTGCTGGCTTAGAGTCAGCAGATGGCGGTCAAGTGTTACTTGAAGGCGAAGATGCAACTAATGTCCATGTTCGCGAACGTCAAGTCGGCTTTGTATTTCAGCACTATGCTTTATTCCGTCACATGACTGTATTTGACAATATTGCCTTTGGTTTACGTGTTCGCCCTCGTGCGACCCGTCCTTCGGAAGCTGAGATTAAAAAACGTGTTACTCGTCTGCTTGACCTAGTTCAACTGGGCTTTTTAGCAGACCGTTACCCTGCTCAGCTTTCTGGTGGTCAACGTCAACGTATTGCTTTAGCCCGTGCGTTGGCAGTAGAGCCACGAGTCTTATTACTTGATGAACCATTTGGCGCACTTGATGCCAAAGTCCGTAAAGAATTACGTCGCTGGTTACGCAACTTGCATGACGAATTGCATATCACTTCAATTTTCGTAACCCATGACCAAGAAGAAGCTCTTGAAGTAGCTGACCAGATTATTGTGATGAATAAAGGTAACGTCGAACAAATTGGTTCACCACGTGAAGTCTACGAAAAACCTGCAACACCATTTGTATTTGATTTCTTGGGTCAAGCAAATCGTTTTGAAGGTGAACATGCCGGCGGTATTATCCGTATTGGCAATGATCGGATCGAATTACCGACTACAGTTCAGGCACCGCAAGGAAAAGTGATTGCTTTTGCCCGTCCGGATGAGTTACATATTCATTCGCAACCACAGGCAAATACAATTGAAGCAACTTTTGTACGTGAAGTCTGGATTGCTGGAAAAGTAGTGGCGGAATTACAAGATCGTAATGGACGTTTAATTGAGATTGCTCTGAGCAGTGAAGCTGCAAAACAACATGCATTTAAACCAAATCAAACTGTTTGGGTGAGTGCATCTCAACTTCATCTATTTGCAGATCAAGTTGCTTAAGGAATTATTTGGTGAGGAGCCATCTCGCGGAATTTAAAGCCGTTCCTCACCTCTTTCGAGGAAAAGTGTAAATGAACTTTCAACAATTAAGAATTATCCGAGAAACAGTACGCCAAAACTTTAATTTAACGGAAGCATCTGCCGCGTTATACACCTCTCAATCAGGTGTAAGTAAACATATTAAAGATTTAGAAGATGAATTAGGTGTACAACTTTTCGTTCGTAAAGGTAAACGTTTACTTGGTTTAACTGAACCGGGCCAATCACTACTTAGCATTGTAGAGCGTATGCTTGTAGATGCGGAAAATATTAAACGTCTTGCCGATGACTTTAATAAAGTGGATGAAGGTACGTTAACAATTGCGACAACGCATACTCAAGCACGTTATGTACTACCACCAATCGTCAATCAATTTAAAAAGCTGTTCCCTAAAGTACATTTGATTTTGCAACAAGCCAGCCCAGTGGAAATTGCAGAGATGCTTTTACAAGGTGAAGCCGATATTGGTATTGCGACAGAATCTTTAACAACTGAAGAAAATTTAGCAAGCATTCCCTACTATCAATGGCAGCATAGTATTATTACACCGCAAGAGCACCCACTTGCCAAACTCGATAAGATTGATCTTGATGCTTTATCTGAATATCCACTGATTACTTATCATGGTGGTTTTACAGGTCGTTCTAAAATTGATAAAGCATTTGAAGATGCTCAAATCGATGCTGATATCGTAATGTCCGCTCTTGATGCCGATGTTATTAAAACCTATGTAGAACTTGGTATGGGCGTCGGAATTGTCAACGATGTTGCTTACGATGCAGAACGTGACTATCGTTTAAAGCAAATTAAAACTGATATCTTTGGTGTTAACACCACATGGATTGCTGTTCGTAAAGGCCATCTCTTACGTGGTTACGGTTATGAGTTTATTTCTTTATGCTCACCTGACGCCGACATTAAAGCATTGAAAAAAATTGCTTATCCAGATGAATAAAAATTAAGTACAAAATAAAAGAGCTAAATAGCTCTTTTATTTATTTTATTAAGTACAAAAAAAACGAGCCGAAGCTCGTTTTTTCTTTAGGATCTTACCAGAAGAAGTTCACACCAACTTTACCCACTGGTAACCATTTGTATTTGTCATCGTTACGGATTTTGTTTTCTTCGGCACGTAAATCTTTATCAAAGTCAGCACCGTTAACATTAACAAAAGTACCATTTGATTTAAGATTTACTGTTGGGTTACCAGTATAGTAAGCACCTACTTCACCGAATACGCCCCAGTTTTTATTGATTTTAGGTGAGAAACCTACACCTACATAAGGAGCGATATCATTTTTATAACTTAATTTACCATCCACTGAACCATTAAAGTTATAATTATTACCATTTACTTTAATAGTACCGTCCTGTGAACGTTTAGTTAAGTCATAATCATTGTCTATGTAAGCAGCACCTGCAGCTACATATACGCCTTGAGCCCAACGGTTAGTACTTGCACCCCATGGACGAATTTCAGCATTTAAATAAACGTTGTTATTGTCCATATCTAAGTCGTACTTAGTGCCATTTACTGACACATCATCACGCCAAGAAACATCACCACCGTTATAACCCAATGCTAAACCAACATATGGGTTTGCTTGCCATAATAAAGCACCACCGTAACCTGTAGTACCAGCCTCAGCACGAACACCTACTGGAATTAATTGGTTTTTATCGAATGCATAACTGTCATGAACAACAGCTTCATCTGCCATTGCAGCACCAGCAGCAAGTAAAGCTGTAGTTGTCACTAAAACACGTAATACTTTCATCGTTTTCTCCTCAAGAAAAGGCTCTGTTTTTAATTTATTCAGCTTGTGACAAAAATTATATTCAAGAGCATAGATTCTTTTTTATACAAAAACTGCTAGATTTCTGTTATTTTTTGATACAAATTGAGTTAAATTTTTATTTTCAAATCATTTTTGTGTAAAAAACACTTGATTATCTAATAAGCTTTTCCACTTTAACTCTCGCTTTAAACGTAACACGTTTTTTCAAAGATTCTTGTCACAAATTAGTGTAAAATCTTTAAAATTTTTTATGGAAGGAAGATCATGTCTCAGCTTTCTACGATCATTGAGCAAGCATTTGAAGACCGCGCAAACTTTACTGCAGCAGATTGCTCAAGCGAAATTCGCCAAGCTGTTGAAGAAGCAATTGCTGGATTAGATAACGGTACACTTCGTGTTGCAGAAAAAATCAATGGTGAATGGGTTGTTCATCAATGGTTAAAAAAAGCTGTTTTATTATCATTTAAACTAAATGACAATAAACCAATCGAGTCATGTGATCTTCGTTTCTACGACAAAGTTGAAACTAAATTTTCTGGTTGGACTGAAGAACAATTTAAAGCTGCGGGCGTTCGTGTGGTTCCTCCTGCTGTGGCTCGTCGTGGTAGTTTCCAAGCTAAAAATGTGGTGTTAATGCCATCTTATGTCAACATTGGTGCTTATGTAGATGAAGGCACAATGGTTGATACATGGGCAACTGTAGGTTCATGTGCTCAAATCGGTAAAAACGTTCACTTGTCTGGTGGTGTTGGTATCGGTGGTGTTTTAGAGCCATTACAAGCTAACCCAACCATTATTGAAGACAACTGCTTTATCGGTGCGCGTTCTGAAATCGTTGAAGGCGTTATTGTTGAAGAAGGTTCAGTCATTTCAATGGGTGTCTTCATTGGTCAATCAACCAAAATTTATGACCGTGAAACTGGCGAAATCCATTATGGTCGTGTTCCTGCTGGTTCAGTTGTTGTACCAGGTAACATCCCATCTGCTGACGGTAAATACAGCTTATACGCTGCAATTATCGTGAAAAAAGTTGATGCGCAAACACGTGCAAAAACAAGTTTGAACGATTTGTTACGCGCTGACTAATTTCAGTTTGATCAAGCATCTCTACGGTCAACACTGATCGTAGAGATTTTATTTTTTATATAGTGTGGTATTTCTAGAATGGCTTCCTTACGTTCCTCTGCGATTCCTGTCTCTGACCCTGCGTCTGGTTTACGCATTACCGAGATTTTTTACTCGTTGCAGGGTGAAGCAAATGCCTCTGGTTTACCGACTGTATTTATTCGTCTCACAGGCTGTCCTTTACGTTGTAGTTATTGTGATACCACCTATTCTTTTGAAGGTGGCGAGCGTTTATCACTCGAGCACATTATTGAAACGGCTGAAAAATATCAAACGCCTTATATTTGTGTGACTGGTGGTGAACCCCTCGCACAGCCAAATTGCTTAATTTTATTACAACGTTTATGTGATGCTGGCTTTGATGTTTCTTTAGAAACCAGTGGCGCTCTTGATGTATCAAAAGTGGACCCACGTGTTTCTAAAGTTCTCGATTTAAAGACTCCAACTTCTGGTGAAGAACACCGTAATCTCATCAGTAATCTTGACTACTTAACTTCACATGACCAAATCAAATTTGTGATTTGTAATCGTGAAGACTATGAGTGGTCAAAACAACAAGTTGAACAATATCAACTGCAGACCAAAGTCAGTACTGTTTGGTTCTCCCCTGCCTTTGCAGTTGAAAAAGGTGCTGTTGGCCTGCCACGTTTAGCACGTGATCTGGCACAGTGGATACTGGACGATAAACTGCCTGTACGTTTCCAGCTACAGTTACATAAACTGCTCTGGAATGATGAATCAGGTCGTTAATCGCTCAATAAAATAAATCATTCCGAATATGGAGAAAAATATGCGCCCTCGTGCCATTGTTTTACTTTCAGGCGGCTTAGACTCAACCACTTGCCTAGCTTGGGCACAAGCGCGCTATGAATGTATCGCTATTAGTTTTATGTATGGTCAACGCTCAACCACTGAACTTGATGCAGCCAAAGCATTAGCTCAGCGTGCAGGTGTTGAACATCGTGTAATCAATATCGATTTAGCCAATTTAGGTGGATCTGCACTTACAGACCATAACATTGCTGTACCAGAACAATTACAAGAAGGCATTCCTGTAACTTATGTACCAGCACGTAACACAATTTTCCTTTCATATGCCTTAGCTGCGGCTGAAGTATTCAATGCTGAAGCGATTGTGATTGGTATCAATGCTGTTGATTATTCAGGATATCCTGATTGTCGCCCAGAATTTATTGATGCTTTTGCCAATATGGCTCGTTTAGCGACCAAAGCTGGCGTTGAAGGAAAACCACTTAAATTTGAAACACCCCTGTTACATTTATCCAAAGCGAATATTATACGTTTAGGGATTGAACATGGCGTAGACTATAGCCAAACGGTATCTTGCTACCAAGCAGATGCTCAAGGACGTGCGTGTGGCAAGTGTGACAGTTGCCGTTTGCGTAAAGAAGGCTTTATCGATGCCGGCGTTACCGATCCAACACGCTATATACCGCAATAAGTAGGTAAAATTTATGAAGTTGTTAAAATCAAATCTTATTCTTTCATCTTTATTCTCAGCAGCTGCACTTATGGCTGGTTCAGCTCAAGCAGCTGAAAACCCAGTTCAAGCAGCATATAAAAGCACTAACGTTAAAGGTGCATTAATCAACGTTTGTAAAGACCAAACTGCAAAAGGCGGTAAATTAAGCTCAGCTGAAGTTAGCAAATTCTGTAGCTGCCAAGTTGATGCTCAAGGTAAAGTGACTGAAGCACAAAAGTGGGAAATCCAAAGTGCAATCAATGCGAAGAAAAGCCCAAGCTCTTTAGCTTTTGTACAACAACAGAACCGTGATCTTAAAGCATGTTTCGGTCCTCAGTTAACAACTAAGCTTGAAAAACTAACTGAAGAAGCGATGAAAGCAGCTCAACAACAAGCTCCTAAAAAATAAGCTTTTGTTGCTTCAAATTAAGCCTGCATTTATGCAGGCTTTTTTTATAGCTCTGCTAAAATGAAACTGATCTCGTCATTCGAAATAAGCCATGCAAGAACAATGGAAAACCAACGCAACAAATAAACGATCTATTGTCTCATTTAGTGGAGGCAAAGACAGTTCTCTTGCTCTCTACCATGCTGTGAAAACTGGCAAGGTAATTGGTTTAATCGTTATGTTAGAAGAGCATGGTCAACGCTCTCGTTCACATGCAATGCCACTTGATATTATTCAGGCGCAAGCACAAGCAATTGGCTTACCTGTATTTATGGCTTCGTCTAGTTGGAATGACTATGAAACTAAATTCATTAGCTTACTGAATGAAGCGAAACAAAAAGGTGCAGAGGTACTGGTTACAGGTGACTTAGATATGCCTGAACATGGTTGTTGGCATGACCGTGTCACTCAAACAGTGGGGCTTAAATTAGGCATGCCACTCTGGCTGCGTCCGCACCGTGAAGTTGTTGAAGAGTTTATTCAACTTGGATTTAAAAGTGTAATTGTCACTGTTAATCTTAAACTAGGAATGAAAGTAGAAGATTTAGGTCAAGTTTTATCTTTAGAATATATTCAAGAGCTTGAGAACCGTGGCATTGATCCATGCGGTGAAGGCGGTGAATTTCATACCACTGTCATTGATGGTCCAATTTTTAACAAAGCTATTCCTGTAAGAAAACTCGATATTGTTTATCATGAGGAATATGCTTTTCTACCACTTGAATTAGATCAAATTTAACTTTTAAAGGATAAGAAATGTCTGAAAATATTCAACTGCCAAATCGGGTTTTCCCAACTACAAATGGCGAAGTTAATTTAGCTGAAGTCGATAATGAATGGCTGATTATTTACTTCTACCCTAAAGATTCAACTCCAGGCTGTACTACACAAGCTGTCGGTTTTTCTTGTTTAAAAGACCAGTTTGATACATTAGGTGCTCGTATTTACGGTGTTTCGCGCGACTCAGTGAAAGCCCACCAAAACTTTACAGAAAAGCAAGCACTAACCATTGATCTCATTAGTGATAAAGAAGAAGTACTTTGCAAACACTTTGATGTGATTAAAGAAAAGAACATGTATGGAAAAAAAGTAATGGGTATTGAGCGCTCTACTTTCATTTTCCATAACAAAACTTTAGTTAAAAGCTACCGTAAAGTAAAAGCTGCCGGCCATGCAGAACAAGTTCTAGAGGACTTAAAAGCATTACAATCAGCTTAATAAACTTAAGTAATAAAAAGCGAGTTGAATACTCGCTTTTTTACACGCACATAAATTGCTCAGTCATTTTAATTTGGCGTATGATAAAAATATTAAAATAATTCGAATAATGGCATAGCGATGAATCTACTAAAAGTTTGTACTTTATTACCTTCTAGCCTTGTTATTGCTGCTTGCTCCGTTAACTCATCAAGCACGCCTCCTACACTTAGCTCTTCTACCCCACAACTTCAAAACTCATCTATTGAAATAACTTGCCAAGACTTACAAAATCCTGCTTATCAACAGGCCATACTCAATACAATTAACCAGATTCGCCAGCAATCACGCCAGTGCGGTCAGCAATATTTTTCTGCCGCTCAACCTTTAAGTTGGAATAATAATTTATACCAAGGCGCACTTTCTCATAGCGAAGATATGGCGACACATAACTTTTTGAGTCATGTTAGCTCAACGGGTCTGGACTTAAAATCACGTTTAAAACTTTACAATACGCTTAGTAAAGCCAACGGTGAGAATGTCGCGAGTGGGCAGAAAACTTTAAATGAAGTAATGACAAAATGGCTATCAAGCCCTCTACATTGTAGCAACCTAATGAATCCCAAATTCACAACTTATGCAATCGCTTGTGCTTCTGATCAGTCCGCTAAACAAAAGAGCTATTGGACACAACAATTTGGTACACGCTAAAAAGGAAAAATGATGCAATCTGGTTCGATTACCCCTATTTTCAGAATTTTTGATGTCGAGTTAGCTCAGTCATTTTATCTTGATTTCTTAGGCTTTCAGCTTGATTGGCAACACCAATTTGAAGATAACTTTCCGTTGTATTTACAAGTCTCCAAAGACGATTGCATCATTCATCTCTCTGAGCATTTTGGAGATGCCAGTCCGCATAGCGCGATCCGTATTTATTGGGAACATATTTATGAGTTACATAGTGAACTCAGTCAAAAAGATTATAAATTTTCTAAATCTCAGGTTGAAAAAACAGATTGGGAAACACTTGAACTCAGCATCACCGATCCTTTTTCCAACCGAATAATCTTTTGGGCAGATGCTTAATCATTCAGTCCAATAAAATTTGATAATGGAATACTTTCGATATGATCTTCCATTTCCCATCTTCGAACACAAATGTAAGTGCATCATAAAAATATTTAGGGTGGATAACGCATTCAACATGTACTAGTGCCAACCGTTCATGAACCAAGTTGATTGAACTGATTTTATCCTGTCGTGTTTGTCGCTTTGAAGCTGGAGAAATCCTACTTGCAACAATTGGAAAATATTCGGCCATACTAAGTCGTAGTACAGGCTGCTCGGTTACATTGATATATATAGCATCAGAGTGAAAAATATTATTTAGAAGTTGCACATCACAAAAATACAGACCGTCAAAATATTGTTCTAGTTGCTGCTGAATTTCACTAATAGCGTTATTTTGCATTTTAAGTACTCAAACTTTGTCTTTTTCGTATCGCAGAAACAGTTTCACCTGCAACACCCCAGTTATCGGTTTCAACTTCATTAATGACCACAAATGTAGTTGCAGGATCTTTATCAAGTATACGAACCATAAGCTCCGTTGCTTCTCGAATTAACTGTTGTTTCTGCTGTAGCGAGACATTTTCTTTAGTAATTTGAATTAAGATATAAGGCATATTCACCTCCTTTTATAATTTTCTTTCATTACAAGGAGATTCGGCTGCAATAGCATCTTGAACCGTTTGACGCTCGGCAATTCTCTGCATAAAACTTGCTAAATGCATAAAGTGCTTTAGATCAAGCCCAATAAAATCAGCCCAGCGAGTAACGACAAAAAGATAAATATCAGCAATCGTAAAGTTGCTTCCTGTTAAATAATTCTGCCCCTTTAGTTGTTCATCAATACGTGAATAGTGCTTATTGAGAATGATGCTATATACACTTTTGCATTGTTCATTATAAGAGTCATTGAAAAATGGCGAATACGCTTTATGAATTTCAGAAGCAATAAAATTCATCCATGAGAGAGTCTTGTAACGATCGGCGGTATTTATTTCAGCTAATAAGTCTTTTCGTGACGATTGGTCAACAAGAAATTGGCTAATTACAGCGCCTTCCGTTAACAATGAACCATTATCAAGCTGTAATAAAGGTACTTGTCTTTTTTATTAAGTTGGTAAAAGTCTTCGCCCTTTTCTGTTAAATGCTGGTGTAAATCGACTTTGATTAATTCAAATGGAAATCCTAACTCTCTTAAAACAATATGTGGCGCTAAAGAACAGGCATTTGGTGAATAATATAGTTTCATAAAATAACTCCATACAAGGTATGAAAATCATCTTATTGTTTACTTATATGTGCTTAAATAGCCCAGAACTCAAATCATTTTTTACATGGTGTAATAAATGGCTCAACAGCTAAAAAGAATGATGTTTAGTAGCGTAGAGCTATTTTGCTTAGTCGCAGAAAACGAAAGCTTTTCCAAAGCAGCACTTCATGCAGGTGTTAGTCCAGCAGCGGTAAGCCGTTCAATTGCCCGATTAGAAAAACATTTAGCAACACCACTTTTTATGAGAACGACTCGACAAGTACGTTTGACACCACAAGGAAAAATGTATTTTGAGGAATGTAAACAAGCATTAAATCAAATTTTAGAAGCTGAGCAACAACTTAAAAACCAAAAGCAACAACCCTCAGGTTTGATTCGCATCAGCGTACCAACACCTTATGGGCATTACCGAATATTGCCATTATTAGCAAAATTCTCACGACAATATCCCGCCATCGAAGTTGATGTTCAACTAACCAATAAAAATGTGGACTTCATTGCAGAAGGATACGACTTAGCAATTCGTGGACGACAATTTGCTGATTCGAATTTAATTGCACGTCAGCTTGAACAAGCTGAGCTAATTGTGGTGGCTTCACCAGAATACTTAAAAAATTTCGGCACACCGCAGATCCTTGACGATTTACAGCATCATCAATGCATTCAATTTGTGTTACCTAGTACAGGAAAAAATGTACCTTGGTTATTCAATTCAAATCATCAAACTATTGAATATCAAAGCACAGGTAAGATTCGTTGTTTAGATGATATTTTAGGTAGTGTCACCTTAGCAAAACATAGTGCAGGATTATTACAAACCTACCGTTTTATAGTAGAAAAAGAGCTTAAAAATGGAGAGTTGCTTGAGGTTCTTACAAAACTTTCAGGAACTTCACGTCCTTTTTCTCTCCTCTACCCACATAAAAAACACGAATCTTTTCATATTCGTGTTTTTATTGATTTTTTGATTCAAGAATTAAAGCCACAAACTGAGTTAATTTAAATTACTTTTATCATCGATAAGATATTTGCGTTGTAGTTCAGCATAAACTTCAGTTTCTTTAAATTCATCTAGAAATTTAATCGTTCCTACAGGAAAAAATTCCGTTTGGATTTCACCACGATAATAAGCTTCACGCATTGGAGTGGCTGAAATAGAATCCTTTAAGCTATCCAGTTCCACCATAATCCACTCAGGAAATAGTCTCAAATAATAAGAAGACTCATCCTTAAAATGCCCAATCAAACCAACTTTTGAATTCGGTTCTATTACACCATTTACTAATGATTTGACTTGTTTTACCCACTTCTCATCATTATAAACATCGACGACATGTACAAATCGAATACGCTTTTGCTCTTCTGGTGAAAAATTTGACAAGATCATTTGCTCGCGCTCTACTGCTAAGAACGGATTCTTGATATTGCGCTCCATTTGAGCAGAGCCTAATGCTAAAACGACATAATGGCTTTGCTGCAAAGCAATTTCAATTGTCTGCATATGAGCCAAATGAAATGGTTGAAAACGCCCTATAAAAACAAGATAGTCAAATGTATACATAATGAGTTTTTCACTTTTTATGAACTCACCAGTTACGCTTATTACAAAAAATATGCGCCATAATGAGAACCTAAAAATCAACAACGTGGTTTAAAGCAAGGATAGTACGATGACACTTAGCTGTATTCAACAACCTCATCAACATTTACAAGCAAATTTAGAAGGTGGCGTACTCACCTTAGCCATAAATCGCCCAGAAGCAAAAAATGCATTATATGGCGAACTTTATTTATGGATTGCTCAAGCACTTGATGAAGCCGACCAAAATAAAGATGTACGAGTAGTCGTTTTACGCGGTGTAGAGCAAGATTTTACCGCTGGTAATGACATGAAAGACTTTATGGGTTTTGTACAAAATCCTAATGCAGGTCCAGCAGGTCAAGTTCCTCCATTTGTACTCCTTAAATCTGCTGCCAGATTATCAAAGCCACTTATTATCGCAGTAAAAGGTGTAGCAATTGGTATTGGTGTTACGATTTTATTACATGCAGACTTGGTTTTTGCTGACAACACTGCCCTATTCCAAATTCCATTTGTAAGTCTTGGTCTTTCCCCTGAAGGTGGTGCAAGTCAATTATTGGTTAAGCAAGCAGGTTATCACAAAGCAGCTGAATTACTGTTTACTGCAAAAAAATTCAATGCAGAAACTGCTCTACAAGCAGGCTTAGTGAATGAAGTCGTTGAAGATTCTTATGCATCCGCTCAGGCAACTGCTCAGCACTTAACAGCATTACCGCTTGCTTCACTAAAACAAACAAAAGCATTAATGAAGCATGATCTGGATAAGATCATTGCATGTATTGATCATGAAGCTGAAATTTTTATGCAACGCGTTCAATCACCTGAAATGCTAGAAGCTGTACAGGCATTTATGCAAAAACGTAAACCAGATTTCTCACAATTTAACTAATATCCAAAATTTGGATAAATTCAAAGGCAGGCTCTTCGTAAGGATGGCTTGCCTTTAATGCTTTCGCAACCTCACTTGCCTTTTCTTCAAGTACAATTGTTTCAACGCGCCATTCTTCAATTTGTTCGAGTTCACCGAGCTGTCCAATATAAGGATCAGCGCCTTTGACTGGTTTAAACTGCCCTATCCCTTTGACTTGCCATGCGCAGTGTTCATAGTTACCTATACCACCTGCTCCAGCCGCAAATATGGCCTGTTTAGTCGACTCAAGATGTGACTCAGGTACGTAATAAATCAGCTTTAACATGAATAGAATGACTCAAAACTAATAAATTTGCTTTAAATCATACCCTTTAAGAAGACCACGAATCAAAGTCAGCTCATCAGTGCCAAATAGTTTGCTCCAATAAAAAGAATTTGAATAGCAAGTGCTAAGCCAAATAAGCGCCAGCCTCTGTCCTTTGTATACATCGCTCTTATGTGATTCTTGTTTTTCATCATTTTGATCTCCAATTTTTATCGTTGTTACAGAGAAAGCAAAAATTGAACCAACCTCAAATAAAGCATAAGGGGTTAAATAGTAAGCTGTCTATACTCTTATACGTTTTTTTAAAATGCTTCAAGAGCTTCAACAATCTATACGCAACTATTAGTTTGAAGAAATTTGAAAATTCAGTGTTTTATCTTCATCCCTATAATTTTAAGCATCCGATTTCTTTAAATATCTACTCTCATATATTGTCATAGCGAAAGCTAAACCACACAAAATGACAAAACCACAGGTCATTGGAATTAATGTACCGTTATATAATTGCCCAATAATAGAGGCAAGAATAAGTGACAAGACAGAGGAAGCTGCACCAATAATAGCCGATGCCATTCCAGCGACATGCCCCATTGGTTCCATCGCAATCGCGTTTAAATTACCAAATAGAGTTCCAAATAATAAAAATAAAATACAGGCATAAAGCATAAACATCCAGAATGATACAGCCACGCCTAAAAGCTGAATTCCCAAGAAAATTAAAGAAATTAAGCACAAACCTAAAAAGCCATAAATACAGATTGGGCGCATACCAAACTTCATGACAATTTTAGAGTTTGTAAATGAGGCGATTCCCATCACACCAGCAAGTACAGCAAAATAAGCACTAAATTCTTGTCCTGTTTTACCAAACTGTTGCATAAAAATTTGTTGAGAAGTTCCCAAATAACCAATGAATCCACCAAAGCAAAAGCCTGCACATAGCAAATAACTCATAGTGGTTTTATTACTTACAACTTCTTTAAAGCCCTCTTGAAATGCTTGCAACCGCATAGGTAAACGATTTTCAGGAAGTAATGTTTCTTCTAATCGTAAAGCAACCCATGCTCCAATCACTGTGGCATAAACCATATATAAAACAAAGATCTCACGCCAGCCAAAGAAATGAATAATGAGCTGTCCTAAACTCGGTGCAACTGCTGGAGCCACCATAAATACCATCATGATTAAAGACATGATGCGAGCCATTTGAGCTCCGCTGTATTTATCTCTAACAATTGAAATAGTAGCAACATAAGGCCCTGAAACACCTATACCTTGAATAAAGCGCCCAACTAAAAACCACTCAAAACTTTGCGTTGTAAAGCACAATAAACTTCCCAAAAAGTAAATGATGATCCCAGCAAATAAAATGCGTTTACGTCCGATCGCATCAGATAGTGGTCCCGCAATAAGTTGCCCTATTGTCATACCGGAGAAAATACCAATAATGACCCACTGGGTCTGATTATTATTCTTTAATTCAAAAACTCGTCCAACCTCACCTAAAGCAGGCAACACTGCATCTATCGAAAAAGACACGATAGACATGAGTAATGCCATCAACAGTGCAAACTCACGGAAATGGATTTTTGACTTCATTTTTCTTCCAATTGCAGGGCAACATAAATTAAAGCAAAAAAGTTACATAGATCATTATGTATCATTTTTCATTTTTTTTAGATAAGTATTTATCCAAGTAGTTTCGAGAAACAAACGATCGAGCAGACATTTCATCTGACGGATGGCTATAGGGTTCTGGCATATGCATTTATAACAGCATTAAGTATAAAAAATAGTAGGCTAATATAAAAATAGTTTAAGTTTAAAAAGTTATTTCTTTGTCTTTTGTATACATACACTGGGAACAATACAAACCATTCCCATGCAGGACAAAAGGCTTGCTTTTTCTTCAAAAATTGTCTATCTCTTACAAAAATAAAGATCTGTAAGAGAATCAATGCCAGATTAAAAATATAAATCACTTCAAAGCCGAACTCTAGCTTCACCAATACAAGGCTTCCAAGAAAATTGATTAATGGTAAAAAAATTAACAACTTGAAACTTAGGTTATTTAATTTCTCTAATTCTTTAAGATTATTCATTTTCATCTATTTCCTATCTACTTTTTCTTTTAATCATTACTATGATTTTATTCATATATGCTGATAAAGAAAATGCCACTCGAGAGTGGCATTTTCAATAATTTCAATTTTTATATTAACCGATAAACTTACGTGCATTACGGAACATACGTAACCATGCCCCATCTTCAGTCCACTCTTCTGGACTCCAAGAGTGTTGAATTGCGCGGAAAGTACGCTCTGGATGCGGCATCATAATCGTTGCACGACCATCTTTAGACGTTACACCAGTAATCGCTTCTGGTGAACCGTTCGGGTTCAATGGATAATGTTGAGTCGGGTTACCATGGCTGTCAACATAACGCAATGCAACCTGATTCGCTGCATTCAAGCTTGCAATATCAGCTTCACTCGCAACAGCACGACCTTCACCATGTGCAACAGCAATTGGTAAAATCGAACCTTCCATACCATCAAGTAATACAGAAACTGATTTTTCAACACGAACGTTTACGCTACGCGCTTCAAAAACTTCTGACATATTGCGGTGGAAACGTGGCCAGTGTTCAGCACCCGGAATAAGCGGTGCTAATTGTGACAACATTTGGCAACCATTACAGATACCTAAGCTAAACGTACCTTCACGGTGGAAGAATTGTTCAAACTGATCACGTAACTTCACATTGAACAGAACTGATTTTGCCCAGCCACCGCCTGCACCCATTACGTCACCGTAAGAGAAACCACCACAAGTCACTAAACCTTCGAAATCACTTAGGCTTACACGACCAGCGAGTAAGTCGCTCATGTGTACGTCAATCGTATTAAAGCCAACTTTGTCAAAAGCTGCAGCCATTTCAATATGACCATTTACACCTTGCTCACGCAAGATTGCCATATTAGGACGACGGCTATTAATAAACGGCGCTTCGATAGGTTCATTTAAATCAAATGTAGGTTTTGCAATTAAACCTTGATGTGATTTATCAGTAATTAAAGCAAATTCTTGGTCAGCAGTTTCAACGTTATCACGTAAACGTTGGATCTGATGAGATACTTCAGACCAAGCCTGTTGTAACTCTGCACGCTCTAGTGTTAAGCCATTTACAGATAATTGATCGGTGTTATTTACGCGACCAACTACAGCAATTGCATCTTTCAAGCTAGAAGCAGCAACTTCTGCTTGTAAAGCTTCCCAATCAGCTGCTTTGATTTGAACTACTGCACCAATTTCTTCTGCAAATAAACCCGCAGCAGTTTGGTTTTCTAATGCCACACCTAAACGTGAAGCAAACATCATTTCAGCTACAGTTGCGAGTAAACCACCATCACCGATGTCATGGTAAGCTTGAATCAAGCCACGGTTATTCCAGTCTTGAATTAAAGCAAAGAACGCTTTGAAATCATCAAAACTATCAACATCTGGAGTGATTGAACCAATTGCTTTATATACTTGAGCAAGAATCGAACCACCTAAACGGAACTGACCTTTAGATAAATCAATACGTACAAGTACTGAATCTTCTAAATTCTTAAGTTCTGGTGTTAAAGTCTTACGAACATCAGTTACAGGAGCAAATGCAGTAATTACGCCAGTCATTGGAGATGTTACAGCTTTATCTTCGCCGTTGTCGTTCCAAGTGGTACGCATTGAAAGTGAGTCTTTACCTACAGGAATCGCAATTCCTAAAGCAGGACACATTTCCATACCAATCGCTTTCACACCTTCAAACAATGCTTGGTCTTCACCTTTTTGACCAGCAGCAGCCATCCAGTTTGCAGAAAGTTTGATATCGCTAATTTGCTCAATGTTTGCACATGCAATATTAGTAATTGCTTCAGCAACTGCCAAACGAGCAGACGCTGCTGGATTTAACAATGCAACTGGTGGACGCTCACCCATTGCCATTGCTTCACCAGTGAAGCCTTGTAGGCTTGTAGTTGTTACTGCTGCATCCGCAACAGGAATCTGCCAACGACCAACCATTTGGTCACGTGCAACCATACCAGTAATTGAACGGTCACCAATGGTGATCAAGAATGACTTAGAGGCAACTGTAGGATTTTTCAATACACGGAAAATCGCATCTTTCAAATCAACTTTTGAAGCGTCAAATTCGTTGCCTTTACGTTCAATTGTTTCATAAGAACGTTGCATACGCGGTGTACCACCAAGCATCACTTGCATTGGGATATCAACTGCGTTGTTTTGGAACAATGGATCTTCAACAGTTAAATGACGTGCTTCAGTTGCTTCACCTAAGACAGCAAATGGACAACGTTCACGAGCACAGATTGCTTCGAACTGCTCTAAAGACTCTGGACGAATTGCAAGAACATAACGTTCTTGTGCTTCGTTTGACCAGATTTCCATTGGGCTCATGCCCGGTTCTAATGAAGGAATCTTACGAAGATTAAGAACTGCACCTAACTCATGGTCATTTACAAGTTCAGGCATTGCATTTGATAGACCACCCGCACCAACGTCGTGTACAGAAACGATTGGGTTGAAGTCTTCTAAGCGCCAGCATGTATCGATCACTTCTTGACAACGGCGTTCCATTTCTGGGTTTTCACGTTGTACAGAAGCGAAATCAAGGCTTTCACCCATTGTACCGCTGTCTACAGAAGATGCTGCACCGCCACCAAGGCCGATTAACATTGCAGGGCCACCCAATACAATGAGCAAGTCACCTGGTTGAATCGCATCTTTTTCTACATGGTCAGGACGAATGTTACCGTAACCACCAGCGATCATGATTGGCTTATGGAAGCCCTTCACTTCACCATTTACGTTTTGTTCGAAAGTACGGAAATAACCATTTAAAGCAGGACGACCGAATTCGTTGTTAAATGCCGCGCCACCTAATGGACCTTCAATCATAATTTGTAATGGCGATGCCATACGTGAAGGTTTACCGTAGTTTTCTTCCCAAGGTTGTTCAAAACCAGGAATATTTAAGTTAGAAACTGTAAAGCCTGTTAAACCAGCTTTTGGTTTACCACCACGACCAGTTGCACCTTCATCACGGATTTCACCGCCTGAACCAGTAGCAGCACCAGCAAATGGAGAAATTGCTGTTGGGTGATTGTGAGTTTCAACCTTCATTAAAATATGAGCGGCTTGGCTCTTATACTTATAAACAAAATGACCGTTTTCATCTGCTTTTGGATAAAAACGCATAGTGTCATAACCAACAATTACAGAAGCGTTATCTTTATATGCTGATAACACATCAGTTGGTGATTCTTTATAAGTATTTTTAATCATTTGGAACAATGATAATGGCTGCTTTTCACCATCAATTGTCCATTCAGAACCGAAGATTTTATGACGACAGTGTTCAGAGTTTGCTTGTGCAAACATCATTAACTCGATGTCATTTGGGTTACGACCAAGTCGAGTGAACGCTTCGGTTAAATAATCAATTTCTTGCTCAGATAAAGCAAAACCAAATTCGTTGTTGGCTTTTACTAACGCTTCTTTACCTTCACCTAAGATATCAATTGAATTTAAAGGTTTTGGAGCTGTTTCTGAAAAGAGCGCTTTTGCATCATCAATTTGAGCAAAAACAGTTTCTGTCATACGGTCATGAAGTACTTGTTTTACTTCATTAGAAATCTCAGAAACACCTTTTAACGTAAATAAAAGACCACGTTCTAAACGGTGAACTGGCGTATTACAGTTCTTGAAAATATCAGTTGCTTTAGAAGACCAAGGTGAAATAGTACCCACACGTGGTGTTACTAAAATCTGAATCTCATCACTTGCAGGTTGACGAAGTTCAAAAGACTCACCGTCATTTAATAATTGCAAAGCAGATTGATGTTGCTGCTCGTTGAGCGCTTGATCAAACAAATAGACCCATTGGCTGTCAAAAGATTGAACAGAACTAATTGACGATAAACGTGTTAATAGTTGAGCTTTCTTAAAAGAAGAATGTGCTGCTGCACCGGCCACGATAAACATGTTGATTTTGGCTCCACGGGCAGGTCTTGTGAACCTTACCGCAATGTGACTTTAGAGAGAGCGCATATTCTACTGTGTCTTGCTAAAATCAGCTAGATGTAGAATCAGTATTCTGTAACCTAATTCTGCAAGAAGTGATGTGTTTTTTGTTCAAAATCATTTTTTTAAGCATTATAGGTAAAAATAAATTGTTTCATGTTTATTCAATAACATAATAAAACCTGAACTAAGACAAACTATGTCGCACCACGCTAGTGCTTTTAAGTTTTTTTTGGCATGATCAGGCTTTATAGTTTTGAATAATGATAAATGGAACAAATGCGTTGGTTAGAACTGCTTTCTGCAGTTCGTTTAGGTAGCAAAAAAAGTAGTACCGAGTTGGCTCGTAGCCCATTTCATAAAGATTATGACCGCATTATATTCTCGCAAAGTTTTCGTCAGTTAAACCGTAAAACCCAAGTTCACCCTCTGGCTCAGCATGACGGTATCCATACCCGTTTAACTCACTCCCTTGAGGTTTCCTGTATTGGCCGTTCCATGGGTATGCTTGCAGCCGAAAAAATAAAAGATGAATTGCCCGTTTGGATTTCTCCTGCTGATGTCGGTGCAATCATTCAAGCAGCCTGCCTTGCTCATGACATTGGCAACCCACCCTTCGGCCATGCTGGTGAATATGCAATTCGTGAATGGTTTGACGATGCCTCACATAATGATTTTTTAAAAAAATTAACTCCCGAAGAAGAAGCCGATGTTCGTCAGTTTGAAGGTAATGCTCAAGGTTTACGGCTATTAACCCGTATTGACTACCATCCAGACGATGGTGGTATGCGTTTAACTTACGCGACCCTAGGCGCATATTTAAAATATCCTTGGCTTTCAAAAACAATAGCTTCGCAAGGTGATCGCCCATCACATCAACGAGCCAAATTTGGTTGTTATCAGTCTGAAAAAGAAATTTTAAAGCAAATTGCTGAACAGCTTGGACTCATTCAATTAGGTGAATATCATTACTGCCGCCATCCACTCACCTATTTATTAGAAGCAGCCGATGATATTTGTTATGCCCTCATTGATTTAGAAGATGGCATTATTTTAAATATGCTGAATTACCAAGAAGTTGAACCGATTTTTCTCAACTTAATTGCAGATTATGGTCAACCCGAAGAGTTGTCACAGCCAAACAGTACATGGCAACAAAAAATTTCGGCCTTACGTGGCCGTGTTATGAAACGTATGGTCGATGAAGTCACTACCGCTTTTGCTAAGCATCAGTATGAAATTATTACAGGTCAGCTGCAAGGTAGCCTTTTACAATACTGTTCACCTGATATTGCTAAAGGTATTGAAACAGCCAAAAATCTGGCTCGTGAAAAAATCTTTGAACACCCACAAAAGTCTGGTTTAGAAATTATTGCTCACCAAAGTTTACAGACGATACTGGATGCATTTGTACCATTAACTATGCCACATAAATCTTTAAGTTTTAAAGAGCAACGTTTAATGTCTATCCTTCATTTGTACGGTGCCCGCTTTAGCAACAATCACTACAACAATATCATGCAGGTACTCGATATTATTAGTAAGTTCTCAGATCATCAGGCTTATAGCTTGGCGCAAGAGCTACAAGGTAATAAAATAGGTTTGTTTTAATGATAAGTCGACATGTTGATAGAGGGCTTTATCCATCATCTTTTATGTATTCAGATCAGTGGATAAAATGTCCTAAATGTTCTCATCTGAGTATCTTGAAATATGACAGTCCTTTGTCACCAGTAAATGCGCCTTATCAAGGAACTTTTTCTTTTAGTTGTTTAAATTGTTGTTATCAAATTAAAGCTGAAGAGAGTTCAGAATCGAGTCGTCACAATGGTCGTTTTTACGCCACAGCTTACCAGCGTTGCCACAGTTGTGGTGGGTCATGGCTCAAAGCAAATCAAAAGCTGAATAATTCAGGAGCATATCCTCCTTATATTCAAGCTAAATGTCATCTATGCCAAAAATTTTCAAAATTTGAAAAATATAATATAGCTTTTGTTTTAGACCAAAAATTTGGTTTTACAAACTATGGTCTTGAACTTTACTTGAAAACTTCAAGTAGGCATGGAGAGATATACGTTTATAACCCTACACATTTAAAAGAATTAAAAATGTTTGTTGAAGCTAATCTAAGAGAACGAATGAAACAGACTGGTAATAGCAGTTACTTTTCGCGTCTACCTGCATGGATAAAATCCACACGAAATCGAAAGGAAATTTTAAAAGCCATTTTGCGTTTAGAACAAATGGCATCTACTATTCAACCATTAACAAATAAGTGAAAGATTCAATGATCGGATGTTTAATTGGCGAAGTGTTTGCCCTAGAAGCCCCAACTGTCTTACTTAATGTAAATGGTGTGGGTTATGAAATTGATACGCCACTTTCAACATTTTGCCAATTACAGAAAGGCCAGAAAGTTACGCTATGGACGCATTTGGTTGTGCGTGAAGATGCACAGCAGCTCTACGGTTTTAGCGATGCTCAAGAAAAAACAATTTTCCGCACCTTATTAAAAGTAAATGGTGTCGGTCCGAAAATGGCATTAGGTATTCTATCTACACTAAGCGTTGAGCTATTGGTTCACACTATTGAACATGATGATATTAATACGTTGGTCAAAGTTCCGGGCGTTGGTAAAAAAACAGCTGAACGTTTAATGATTGAACTTCGTGACCGTTTTAAAACCTTGGCTCAAGGCACTTCAACTGCGGCTACCATGCCTCAAATTCAATTTGCTGCAACTTCTCCTGTTGCAGAAGCAGAAGCTGCGCTGCAATCTTTAGGCTATAAGCCACTTGAAGCACAAAAAGCTGTAGCTGCGGTTAAAGCCGATTACACTGAATCAGCCGATATTATTCGTGCTGCACTTAAATCAATGATGAAGTAAACACACCTATGCAAGACCGTCTAATCAGTGGAACAGAAAAACCTGAAGATCATTTTGATCGGGCTATTCGACCGACTTCACTTGCCGATTATATCGGACAGCCAGTTGTACGCGAGCAAATGGAAATCTTCATTGGCGCGGCTCGTGGTCGTGGTGAAGCACTCGATCACACACTGATTTTCGGTCCACCGGGTTTAGGTAAAACCACACTGGCTAACATTATTGCGCGTGAAATGGGTGGCAATCTCAAATCCACTTCAGGGCCTGTATTAGAGCGTGCGGGTGATTTGGCTGCGATGCTCACCAACCTTGAAGAAGGTGACGTTTTATTTATTGATGAAATTCACCGTCTTTCACCAGTAATTGAAGAAATTCTGTATCCAGCTATGGAAGATTACCAATTAGACATCATGATTGGTGAAGGCCCTGCTGCTCGTTCAATTAAACTTGATTTACCACCTTTTACACTTGTGGCAGCAACTACACGTGCGGGCTTACTCACCTCACCACTACGTGACCGTTTTGGTATTGTGCAGCGTCTTGAGTTCTACTCTGTAGAAGACTTAACTCACATCGTGTCACGTTCTGCAAACCTCATGGATGTACCAATTACAGTTGAAGGTGCAGAGGAAGTTGCTCGTCGCTCACGCGGTACACCGCGTATTGCCAATCGTTTATTACGTCGAGTTCGTGACTATGCGCAAGTGAAAGGTACAGGTGAAGTGACTCATGAAATGGCACAACGTGCGCTTGATATGCTCAATGTTGATAAAGCTGGCTTAGATACCTTAGACCGACGTTATTTAAGTATGTTGTTAGAACGTTTTGATGGTGGACCTGCTGGAGTTGAAGCGCTTGCAGCAGCTATGGCTGAAGACAGTGGGACGCTTGAAGATGTGATTGAACCTTATTTAATTCAACAAGGTTATGTCATGCGTACTGCGCGAGGCCGCATTGCAACCAATCAGTCTTATTTACAGTTTGGCATGACGCCACCTGAGCCTAAGAACTAATCAAAGGAAGAGAATTTTCTCTTCCTTTTTTTAATTTAACTGTTCTTCTCAACTCAAATAAAAATTGCTTTATCAATAATTTAGCCACTCCATACCTTTTAAGTCTTTCTTTATACCTTATTGATTTTTTAATATTTTTAAAAACTGAATTATAAGAAATCTAGATATTAAATCTTATGAACAATAATATTTTTAGGATAAGGACATGTATAAGAAAGCCGCTTTAGTTTTTCCACTCGCCTTAATGAGTCAACTGAGCCTAGCAGATTGGGTCAAAGATGCCGCACAACAAAATGAAAATCAGGTCATTCAATTAAGACAACATATTCATCAAAATCCTGAACTGGGCAATATGGAAGTTAAGACATCTGCGCTTGTTCAAAAAGAATTAAAGTCTTATGGCATTCAAGTCAAAACAGGTTATGCAAAAACAGGTGTTGTAGGTATTTTAAAAGGTAATAAACCCGGCCCTATTATTGCGCTTAGAGCAGATATGGATGCGCTACCTATGGAGGAAAAAAGTGGTGTTCCATTTGCGAGTAAACAAAAAGCAATTTATCAAGGTAAACAAACTTATGTGATGCATGCTTGTGGACATGATGCCCATACCGCAATGCTATTAGGTGCGGCAAAAATTCTGGCTGCCAATAAAGATAAAATATCGGGTACGGTTGTCTTTGTTTTTCAACCTGCTGAAGAAGGCGGAGCAGATATAGACAACTTCACACAAGGCGATCAAATCGGCTCCAGAAAAATGATCGCAGATGGAGCATTTAAAGACTATAAACCTGAAGCCATTTTTGGAATCCATGTCATCTCTGGTATGCAAAGTGGCCATCTTTATTATAAAGATGGTGCCATTTTAAATAGTGCAGACCATTTACGTATTCAGGTCAACGGCAAGCAGGTACATGGTTCTACCCCTTGGTTAGGTAGAGATCCGATTTATGCATCGGCACAAATGATTAATAATTTACAAAGCCTTATTAGCCGGAGAACCGACCTTACCCAAGGCATGGGCGTAGTGAGTATTGGCAATATTCAAGGTGGTACAGCAGGAAATGTAATTCCTGAACAGGTCAATATGGTTGGGACTATTCGCTCTAATAACGAACAAATACGGGCAAATATCTTAAAAAGTTTACCAGTCATGATAGAACACGATGCTCAAGCCAATGATGTGACTGCTAAAGTTGAAATTGCGCCTTATGCTCCAGTGACCATGAATGACAAAGCACTGACTCAGCTTATTCAGCCAACTTTAGTCAAGGTTGCTGGAGACTCAAAACTTCATGTTTTAGATCATAATGCGAGCGCAAGTGAAGATTTTGCCTATTATGGAAAATTAATGCCGTCATTCTTTGTTTTCTTAGGCGCAACACCAGAAAATCAGGACTTAACTCAAGCCGCACCAAATCATAGCCCTTATTTTATTGTAGACGACAAGGCCTTAAAAATAGGAACCGAGCTGCATGTAAGATTCGTATTAGATTATCCGAATATATCAAAACAAGTTCAAACCTCATGGAAGCCCTCTTAAGTCAAAAGCTTGCTAGCCATAAGATGTACCTTTTTTAGATTATAAATAGAGCAATCGCAATTGAAAGGTTGTGCCATAGGACTTAGTATGCAATCTGCTAAACTGCCCCGTATTTAAAAGCAGATGTATGACTTTGATTAGAACTGATGTTTTATTCAGCAGTCATATTTTAAATATAAAGCTCTATAGTGAACTAAAACGGAATACTCTCATGGCGAATCATTTTGAATTCAATATTCGTGTTTATATCGAAGATACGGACGCAGGCGGTATCGTTTACCACGCCAACCACATTCGCTATATGGAACGTACCCGTACAGAATGGCTCCGTGCTTCTGGCGTTGATCATTACTGGCATCAAAAAGACTACAACTTTGTTGTCCACAAAATCGACGTAAAATACATGCGCCCTATCTTAATGGATGACCTAATTACTGTTACAGCACGTGTAGTTTCATGTAAAGCTGCGTCATTTGTGTTGCAACAAAATATTTATCGTGGTGAAATCTTGCTTGCTTCTGGCGAGGTTGAGTTGGCATGTTTAAGTAAAGAACTGGTAGCTCGTCGTCTTCCAGAAGAAATACGTGATCTTATTCGTAAAGAATTGGAACAAGACTAAAAAAACAACCGGCATATGTAACTATGGCAACAAACATTGAATCAACCCTGCATATTTCTGACCTTATCTTACAAGCAAGTCCAGTCGTCCAATTGGTCATGCTGATTTTATTGTTAGCATCAATCTTTAGTTGGTACCTCATTGCCAAGTTACATATGGGTTATAAAAAAGCACGTCAAGGCGATGAACATTTCCAGAAAATGTTCTGGTCTGGTGCTGAACTTAATACTCTCTATAACAATGCACAACTCAACTCAAAACGTTCAGGCCTTGAGGATATTTTTTATCAAGGATTGAGTGAGTTTTTTAAACTTAAAAAACGTCAAGCATCTACCTCTCAAACGATTGAAGGCACCGAGCGTATTTTACGTGTAGGTTTAAGTCGTGATCAGGGTACTCTTGAATATGGTCTAGGCACTCTAGCAAGTATTGGTTCTGTTGCCCCATATATCGGTTTATTCGGTACTGTTTGGGGAATTATGAATGCTTTTATTGGTTTGGCTGCCGTTGATCAAGTCACATTAGCGACGGTTGCACCGGGTATTGCTGAAGCACTTATTGCAACTGCAATTGGTTTATTTGCTGCAATTCCTGCGGTATTAGCTTTTAACCACTTTACGGCTAAAAGCGAAAGCGTCTACTCTGACCGCGCACTATTTGCCGAAGAGATGATTGCTTTATTGCAACGTCAATCTGTGGGTTCATCACAGGAAGATGCATAATGGCCATTCAACGTTCAGGGCGCTTTGAGCGCATAAAAAAACCATTAAAAAGTGACATGAACGTCGTGCCTTATATCGATGTAATGCTAGTACTTTTGGTTATTTTCATGGTGACTGCGCCCATGATTACTAGCGGTATCAAAGTCGATTTACCTCAGGCAAATAATCGTCCAATTGAATCCAAAGATATGCCAGCCATGGTAACGATTGGTAAAGATGGCAATATTTATCTTCAATATCAAGATTATAAAGACAACGAGCCACTTTCTCGTGAAAAGCTTGAATCTGTTTTAAGTGAAGCACAAAAACAAGCTGAGCAGGAAAACAAACAACTTACGGTTTTAGTGAATGGTGATAAGTCGCGCCCTTACGGCGAAGTCGTATCATTGATGGCAAGTTTACAAGAAGCAGGTTTAACTCAAGTTGGCCTTCTGACAGAGCCTTTAAAATAAGCTATGAACAAAAATCAAAAGCCTCCTTTTAAACAAAATGCGATTGCATTGGGCTTCACACTTGGAGTTCATGCAATTGCCATTGTCGGCTTGCTTTTTTTAGGTTTGAGTAAACCACCTGAACAGCCAAAAAAGCTGACGACTATCTTAGTTAAGCCAGAAGATTTACCACCACCTTTAGCAAAAGAAGTTGAGCAACAAACTACTGCAGAAAATCAGGCGGAAGAAGTTTTAAGCCCAATTGTGGATGAAAATGTTCCTCAAAATCTTCCAGCAATACCATCACCTCCTCCGCCAACAGCACAACATCTGGTTGCCCAAAAGCAAAAAGCTGAGCAGGCACAGCAAGCAAAATTAGCTGAGGAAAAACGTAAAGCTGAAGAAGCTGCTAAAGCGAAACAAGCTGCGGAACAGCAACGTTTAGAGGAAGCTCAAAAACAGCAGGCTGAGGCTAAACGTCAAGCTGAGGCAAAAGCTGCAAAAGTTGAAGCTGAACAAAAGCGTAAAGCAGAAGCTGAAGCAAAAAACAAACATGAACAAAGTGAGGCTCGCAAAGCTGAAGAAGCTGCTAAACGTAAAGCTGAGGCTGATGCAAAACTGAAACGTGAAGCTGAAAATGCAAA
Organism: Acinetobacter sp. ABJ-A23_2; assembly: GCF_044538765.1. Taxonomy (NCBI): domain Bacteria; kingdom Pseudomonadati; phylum Pseudomonadota; class Gammaproteobacteria; order Moraxellales; family Moraxellaceae; genus Acinetobacter; species Acinetobacter sp. ABJ-A23_2. The sequence goes on along the minus strand of NZ_JBIUCP010000001.1, from coordinate 66,558 downwards.
ACTTCAGGCACAGCAAGAAGCAAAACGTAAAGCTGAAGCTGAGGCAAAAGCTAAACATGAAGCTCGTAAAGCTGCTGAAGATGCTAAACGCAAAGCTGTTGAGGATGCGAAAGTTAAACAGCAGAAAGCAGCTGAAGATGCTAAGCGTAAAGCTGAGGTTGATGCAAAAGTTAAACATCAAAAAGCAGCTGAAGATACCAAGCGTAAAGCTGAAGCTGATGCAAAGGCTCAAAAGCAGAAAGCGGCTGAGGATGCTAAGCGTAAAGCTGAGGCTGATGCAAAAGCTAAACACCAAAAAGCTGCTGAGGATGCCAAGCGTAAAGCTGAAGCTGATGCAAAGGCCCAAAAGCAGAAAGCGGCTGAAGATGCTAAGCATAAAGCTGATGCTGACGCAAAAGCGAAACAGCAAAAAGCTGCTGAAGATGCCAAACGTAAAGCTGAAGCTGAGGCCGAAGCAAAAGCTGCATCTGCTAAAAAAGCACAGGAAGAAGCTGCTCAGAAAAAGGGTGAAGCCAAAAAAATTGCATCTTCAGCGAAGCGTGATTTTGAGCAGAAAATTAGAAATGCTTGGGATATTCCAGCAGGAACATCAGGTCAAAAAGCAACTGCGCGTGTAACGTTAAGTGATAGTGGAGCTGTATTATCAGTTATTGTTAGCTCTAGCAACCCAGATGTTAAAGCCAGTGTCGAAGCAGCGATTCGTTCTGCTGCGCCTTACCCTATGCCATCTGATCCTGATGCTCGACGCGAAGCAAGATCATTCAGTTCAACATTTACTGCAAAATAAGTATCTTGTTACATGCTTTAAATAGTTTAAGGCATGTAACTATGTTACAAAATCCACAGTCACAAAAATGCCTTCAATGACTTTAAACCTATGAAAACGAGCCGCAAACACCTTTTAGCCTTAACGCTGCTTACAGCATTAAGTCCTCTTGCACCGACAGCTGCCTTTGCTCAACTACATTTAGAAATTGCAAAAGCACCTGATCAGGCACCTAAAATCGCTATTGTTCCCTTTAATAATGACAATGGACTTTATCCAATTGTTGAAACTGACTTAAACCGTTCAGGACGTTTCACAAGTTCATCGAAAAACTTACCTGCAAATGCTGCCATTAATCAAATTCAAGCATCTGATTGGCAAGCTGCTGGTATTCCATATGTTGTTACTGGGCAAATTAAGCAAACAGCTGATGGGTTTGAAGTCCATTACCAACTTTATGATGTACAAAAACAGCAATATCTTCTCAATGAGTTGTTGAATGTTCCTGCTTCACGCATCCGTCAAGCTGGACATATGGTTAGTGATGCTATTTATCAAGCATTGACTGGTATTGCAGGCGATTTTAGCGGTCGTATCGCTTATGTATTACGTAACCCGGCAACTCCTGCGGAACGTTACACTTTACAAATTGCCGATACAGATGGTGAGCAACCAAAAACTGTTCTCTCTTCACGCGACCCAATTCTGTCTCCAGCATGGACTCCTGACGCTAAAAAAATTGCTTATGTTTCTTTCGAAACTAAACGCCCAGCAATTTACTTACAAGATCTATCTACTGGAACACGTGAAGTACTTACCAGCTTTAAAGGCTTAAATGGTGCGCCAAGCTTTTCACCAGATGGCAAATCAATGCTATTTACAGCATCAATGAATGGTAACCCTGAAATTTATCAAATGGATTTATCAACTCGCCAAGTCAAACGTATGACAAATGACTCTGGCATTGATACAGAAGCACGTTACACACCAGATGGGAAAGCTTTTATTTTTACATCTGACCGTGGAGGCTCTCCTCAAATTTATCGCTATGATTTTGGTGATGGCTCAGTAAAACGCTTAACATTTAAAGGGTCGTTTAATGCTCGTGGTACTTTAAGTGCAGATGGCAAAAAAATTGCACTGGTGCATCGACCAAGTGGTAGTAACTATAAGGTTGCTATCCAAGATATTAATACAGGCATTGTCAATATTCTTACCCCAACGAGTTTAGATGAATCACCAAGTTTCTCACCAAATGGGCAAATGGTGGTTTACGCAACTCGTGAAGGGAACCGTGGTTTACTGTCTATCATGTCCACTGATGGTCGTTTCCGTATGAATTTACCGAGTGAACAAGGTGAAGTACGTGAACCAGCCTGGGCACCTAAATAACTTTTTATTCCATTGATGGAGATGATGATGAAATCAATCAAATATTTGGCCCTTCCTCTACTTAGTGTAGCGCTTGTCATGACAGGTTGTGCGAGCCGTAAGCCTGCAACAACGACAACTACTGGTACTACAAACCCAAGTACAGTAAACACAACCGGTTTAAGTGAAGATGCTGCATTAAATGCCCAAAATTTGGCAGGTGCTTCATCAAAAGGTGTAACTGAAGCAAATAAAGCTGCTTTAGCTAAACGTGTTGTTCACTTCGATTACGACAGTAGTGATTTATCTGCTGAAGATTATCAAACACTTCAAGCCCATGCTCAGTTCCTCATGGCAAATGCAAACTCAAAAGTTGCATTAACTGGTCATACAGATGAACGTGGAACACGTGAGTACAACATGGCTTTAGGTGAGCGTCGTGCAAAAGCAGTTCAAAGTTACCTCATCACAAATGGTGTAAACCCACAGCAACTTGAAGCGGTAAGTTATGGTAAAGAAGCTCCTGTTAACCCAGGCCATGACGAGTCAGCTTGGAAAGAAAACCGCCGTGTTGAAATTAACTATGAAGCGGTTCCTCCTCTATTAAAATAAGACACTCCAAAAAAATAAACGCCCACATATGGGCGTTTATTTTTTGATTCTTAATTTAAGAAGATTTGTTTTCCTCTTCTTCTGAATGTTGCATCGACTCAATCAAATCATGCTTATTAAAAGCTTTATATTCAGGTTTCGCTTCATAGTCTTTCCAAGCTTCCTGAACACTTTCTTTCGAAATTTCTTCTAAATTGATTGGTTCACCTGCCGTGGGGGTCGCATCAAACTTCTTAGTTGTCATTTCGATTCTCCTAAATATACATTCCTTTGCTATGCAAACAACATACCATGTAAAATGGGGCTTGTAAGCATAAATGCAACACAAATAAAGTAAGATAATTTTTATTTTCCGGCATTCTCATCTAGAATATGCCACGTATTTATTTGACTCATTTTGATGCTTGCGCACAGGAGCGTTTTTTTATGTCCAACCTCACATTGTCCCAATTTTTACAACAAGAAAAAGGGAACCTTACACCTGAGTTGGCCCAAGTCATCGACACGATTGCTACGACTTGTAAAACCATTGACCAAGCCCTACAAAAAGGTGCTTTGGCTGGAATTTTAGGTAGTGCAGGTAATGAAAATGTTCAAGGTGAAACACAGAAAAAACTTGATGTGATTTCTAATGATTATTTAATTGATGCGTTAAAAGTTCATCCTCATGTTGGTGGTCTTGCATCTGAAGAACTTGATGACTTTACACCTGCGCAAGAAAACGGCGAATACTTAGTATTATTCGACCCATTAGATGGTTCAAGTAACATTGATATCAACATGTGCGTAGGAACAATCTTCTCGATTCTTCCTGCAAAAAATGCAGTAACACAAGCACAAGATTTCATGCAAGCAGGTACTCAACAGGTTGCTGCTGGTTATGTGTTATATGGCCCATCAACAATGATGGCTTTAACCGTTGGAAATGGTGTAGCGTTCTTTACTTTAGACCCAGAAACTCAAACATTCTTACTTACTTCAGAGAATGTTCAAGTATCAGCAGATACTCAAGAGTTTGCTATTAACGCATCTAACCAGCGTCATTGGGAACAACCAGTAAAACAATATATTGAAGAGTTACTTGCAGGTAAAACATCTGTACGTGAAAAAGATTTCAATATGCGTTGGGTTGCATGTATGGTGGGCGATATTCACCGTATTTTATGCCGTGGTGGTATTTTCCTTTATCCATATGATCTAAAAGACCCGAAAAAAGCTGGTCGTTTACGTTTAATGTATGAAGCTAATCCAATGAGTATGCTCATTGAACAAGCAGGCGGCGCATCAACTACAGGCCGTGTTCGTATTTTAGATATTGAACCAACAGAGCTTCACCAACGTGTTCCGGTAATTATCGGTTCTAAAAACGAAGTTGAACGCGTAACAAGCTATCATTAATAATTAAATTATAGAGGGCGTCATATAGTATGATGACGCCCTTTTGGATATATCCTTATGGCGGTTATTTTTTTAGAATCAAAAGACAATGCAAAAATTAAACATTTGCGTGGTTTAATTGAACTCAATAGCGCCCGAAAAAAGCATCAGCAAACAGTTCTTGAAGGTACTCACCTTTGCCTAGCTTGGTTACAACAACAGAAAAAACTCTTTTCTTTGTTTACAACTGAACAAGCCTTAGAACATCCCGATTTAAAGAAAATCATTGAACTTCACCAAGGCCATGTCTTTATTATCAGTGAAGTTTTATATAAAGACTTAAGTACTTTAGGTAATACCCTTCCTTGCTTAGCTATTATTGATCTGCCTAAAACTACGTTAACGATTGACTATAACGTAGATACGTTAATTCTAGAGAATGTACAAGACCCAGGTAACGTAGGTACATTATTACGTTCAGCAGCCGCGGCAAATATTAAACAAATTATTTGTACGCAAGGCTCTGCTTCTCTTTGGTCGCCACGCGTTTTAAGAGCAGGTATGGGGGCTCATTTCAGCTTACATTGTTTTGAAAACTTCCAATTGACCGATATTCTTCCTAAATTCGATATTCCTGTTTTCGTTACAAGTTCTCATCGCTCGACCAGTCTTTATTCAAAAGACCTTTCAAAGCCATGTGTTTGGATTTTAGGTAATGAAGGACAAGGCGCAAGTGATTATGCTTTAGAACACGCACAATCCGTGACAATACCGCAACCAGGTGGTCAAGAGTCATTAAATGTAGCAATTGCAGGATCTATTTGTTTTTTTGAGATGGTTCGCCAACGCCAATAAAACGTTAATTTATTTTACATCGCTCATATTTTTGAAAAAAATCATTTACACTACTAAAAAATAGCCGATTGTTGTCAACCTCCCACCTCTTTTCAACGTTATATAAGAGATATATTGAAGATAAGGTGGGTACGTCCAATGACAGGATTTTCCATCTCCATGGATTTAGCACCGAAAAAGTCTCGATCGGAAGCATCTAGTGTTCATGCCAGCACGGCTGAACAACGCCTAAAGGTTTTTATGCAAGATGTTACTGGTCGTGCTTTAGTGATGATGGAGAGTGCTACCCAAGGTCAACAAGGCATTGCCATGGACTTGGTTCAAGAAGCATTTATTGCTTTACACAAGTCTTACGCCGATCGAAGTACTGAAGAATGGTATCCGCTGTTTTATACTATTCTAAACAACAAACTTCAGGATTGGCGCCGCAAAGAAGCACGTCGGGCAAACCCATTTTCATTCTTCAAAAAAGTTAGTCTAGACAATGATGATGAAGAAATCATTGATATTGTCGATGAAAAAGCAATCAATCCAGCAGATTTTCTAGATCAAGCAGTGACCATAGAAGAGATTCAGGAAGCGATTGCAAAACTACCTGTTCGTCAACAACAAGCTTTCATGTTACGTGCGTGGGAAGGTTTCGACACCCATACTACAGCACAAATTATGAACTGCACTGAAGGTAGTGTAAAAACCCATTATCATCGAGCAATTCAGGGACTTAGAGAGTACTTAGCGCATTTAAATCCCATGGGAGGTTCTAATGAATCATGATGATTTCACTAAAAAGGTGACGTCTAAACTCGATAGTTTAGCCCATCACCATAAAAATAAAACAGTGGTGATGAATCATGTGCTTGACCATATCCAACAAAAACCAGCCTCTTTTTATAGTGTCTGGAAAATGACTGGTTTTGCACTTGCTGCAGCGATTACTGGTTTTGTTATTTTACCCAATTCGGTAGATATGATGGATAAGCCACAAAATCAAGTTGTTGTAAATCCTAAATTATCTCCACAAATGGTGGAAGATTTAGAAATGCTGATGGTGTTGGGTGAGGATAAAGTTCAACATGGTAGCTAAAAAGTTAGCACTTATCCTTTGTTCATTAAGTTTCCTGCAAACCAGTTTTGCGGGTTTTGAACGCTTTTGGATTTTTTCTAAAGATGCCAATACTCAAGTAGACGATACTTGGAATGCTCTATCTGAAGAAGAGCAACGAGCAGTAATTAAACGTTATCAAAGTTTAAAAGAATTGCCACCAAACCAAAGCGCTAACTTGCAACAACGCATGGATTGGTTCAACCAACTTCCAGATGCAGAAAAGCAAAAAATGCGCGAAGCTTGGCAAAAAATGAGTACACAAGAGCGTAATGATTTACGTCAGCGTATGTTAAAAGCAAGTGCTGATGAAAGAACTGCTATACGCGAAGAATATATCAATAAATATTTAGAGCACTAAAAAATCACTTTTTAACAATGTGCTATTTAAACATCTAATAACAAATAAAAAAGCCTCCGATGGAGGCTTTTTTATTTTGCTTTTACTTACGATAACGTCTATAAGCAATCAAACCTAGCAGTGATGTAAGAGAGAAGATTCCGATACTTCCTCCACCGCCACCACTTCTAGAATCATCGGTTGTAGTTGCTGTGCTTACTAAGTTAATTGTTCCCGCTTTGGCTGAAATGGTTCCATCTGCGTCATAAACATAGTAAGTCAATGTATCATTGAAAGTATTAAATACATTTTTTGCTTGAATATAGATGTTGCCACCATAACACGTATTTTTACTATCTTTGCCTGGACATGGACCTTCCCGATCAGCTTTGATTACCGTAAAAATTCCATCTTTTGATGTTTTACTCGGTAAGTAAATTGGTAGCTCAGCACCTTGATCATTTACCCAAAATGAAGGTTTATTAGGTTTAGTACTAAGTGTATTAACGGGTCCATCACCATCATCATTTGCATATTTAAGTAAATTTAGTGGAATAATTTCATTAGCTAAGTATTTAAAGCTTATCGTACCATCTCCTGAAACAGGGGCAATATTTGCAAATTTCGCTTTAATCAACCCGCTACTCAGTTCCTCCCCAGTCTTAGTGGTAATTGTATATTTACAAAATTCATATGTTGTATTTGAAGTAACATCATCATCAACACGATAAAAGAGAATTTGCTGTACTGTCGGATTCCACTCACACCGCTGATTTTTCTTAGTCTCAGTATCAGATGTTAAATCTTCTACTTTCTGTCCAACGCCTAGCGGTTCTGCTTTAACACTATAATCAGTCGTATTAAAAAACTTTAATACATGATTCGCGTCTTCACTTGGCAGTGGAAAACCATAGTTTTTTAAATCTATATAGATAGCTCGATATTTTGTATTTACATGAGCAGTATCATTCTTAAATTTATCAAGTAAATCCTTAAATTCAGCTAAACGAACTTTATAATAAACAATAAAATTTGATGGTGTAGTTGGATCTTTTAGCAAACCATCATACAAATCGTAACTTTTCTGAAAAGTATCTAATAAAGTCGTAAATGAGATATTGCCTAAACCTTCTAAGTCACCTGCTGTAAGCTTCATTAATTCAATTGAACCAATATCACAACTATTTTTAATATTTCCTAGCGATTGATAATAATACGTATTACTTACTAATCTAGATAATCCACGTTGGTCTTGATTTTGACATGTACCCTTATTTTCCGTATCTACATCGATCAAATCTGTTGCTGAGAAATTATTTTTAGGGTAATAAATTGGTAAAAAACCATTATTCTCATTAGCTTCTTTTAAAGGCTCTAATAAAGTACTAAAGACTTCATTTTTTATATCAATATTTGTATTGCCTGTAGGAATTAATTCTGTAGGTACATCACATTTTGGACTATTACCTGTTAAGTTTAATGCATTAAATTTCAAATTTAATCCAGTATCTTTTTCTGCTGTCGCCGCTCCTAATAAGTATCGACATGCGTAAGTACCAGTATTAAATGCTAATATATTAAAATTTAAATCTTTTTTTCCTAATTTATCATATAGGAAAGTTGTATTTGCAGAGTTCTCAACTATTGTATTGTTTTGCAATGCTAAACTACTAGATGAGCTTAAATTACTAGTTTGATTCTGTGATGGATCAGCATCTCCAGTAAATTTAAGAATACTACCATTAGTAAGGCTGGCTATATTTTTCGCAATTGTATTATTTGTAAAAGTCGCTGTAGGGCTACCACAAAAGTCAAAAGTACTTATAGAATCTGTTCCCCCATTATCTATAAAGCTATTTGAGTCAAGCGATAAAGTACGTGCGCTGTATGTGTTATTAAACATACAACTCATTGCAAGAATACTACCTTCAATAGAAGACTTACCATTGCCTTGGATCAAGGAGTGATTCATCGTTAAACTAGAATTACTTCCTCCAAGATAAATTGCTCCGCCTTTAGGAGCTTGCGAATTTAGAATCTGGCTATTTTTTAGAGTTATATCCGCACCAGCATAAATTGCACCACCTTGTTCAGTACTTTTGCCATTTTCTAAAATGATATTAGTCAACGCTAAAGGTTGTTGGGAAACAGCTGTATTAAAGATACGTGATTTTCCACCAGCATTTATATGGGTTTGAAGCGGTTTTTGAGCTGGATAGTCATTAGTTAAGACCCCTTTTCGCTCCCAATCTGTTGCCTCTTTACCAATGATATTTAAAGCAACTTTAGGAGTTAACTCTTTATTTAAAGTATAAGTACCAGCTTCGAGTTGAATTGTATAATTCTTATCAATTGCGGGAACTTCACATCCTCCATAAGATTTTCGCATTTCTGCTGCTGTAATAGCTTCACGTAAAGAACATGCATTCATGTTCTCATTATCTTCATCATCAAATGTTGTAACTTTTATTGTGGTTTGAGCCATTAAAGGCATTGCTGCGATAACAACAATCACACCTAGTGCTTTTTTATAATTCTTCATAGTCCTCATCCCTGATTATGACTTGAAACGGCGTAATGCAATTAATCCAAATAACCCTAAAATTAATCCACTACCAACACTTCCCCCTCCACCTGTGCTCACAGACTTATCTTCGATGCCAGATACAGGTTCTTGGACTACAGTTGCAGGAATAGTAATATATTGGAAATCTGAACCATCATTAAATCTTGATACACTCGTAACAACTTGAATTTTAAAAATGTCTGCACCATGCCAATTTCCATTTGGTGTGTAAACAACATTTCCATTCTGATCTAAAGTAACAGTACCTTTAGAAATTGGTGTATCAGTACTTTGTATAACTTTAAGACATCCAGGTTGCCATTCTTTACCATCAGGACGGTCACCAAATAAACGTTTACATGTAGCAGGAGTGACCAAATCTGCTTCACTCAAAGAGCCTAAAATACTAAATTTTGCAACTTGACCATATTTAATATCTTGGCCAACTGGAGCAATTTGGTTATCTAAAATATATTCAATTGCACCTAAATCACAAAGTTCATCGTAACCACTACGATTTTTACCACGTTGATCATATCTTTCACAGCTTGCTAAACCAATTGAAGAACCATCACTATAAAGACGTCCTTTATTTATGATTAATGAATCAGATAAACTTTGATAACTTTCAAGTAACCGTGGTCTAAAGAAACCGAGAAAACTATCTTTTGGCGTATTGTAAGGGCATAATAATCCAGTCGGAGAGGTTACATCACATACACCTTCATCACTATCACCCGCAATCAGCTTCTCACTCGCGGGATAAAGAATATTAGGGAGCTTTGCAGTAGCATTACGATTACATTCTGCTGTAACTAAATTACTTTGTATGACGGCCTTGTCAGTCGTACTTACCTGACAATTAACAGTATTTCCTACTAATATACTATTTGAAACCGAGGCATTACTTTGTGGAGCATCAAGAAATAGCCCTTTATCATTTTTAATCATTGTAATGTTATTAACAAACATTCCGTCTCGGATGTTCGCAATAAAACCACCTTTATTATGAAAAATTGTACTATTACTTATACCAATTGCTCTGGAAGTTAAATATCCTCCCGTACTTTCATCGGCAAATTTAGTTTGTGTATAAAGTAAAGCATTATCTGCCGTTGTAACTTCATTATCACGTATTACAGATTGAGTAATAAAATAGAGCGGCATTTCACTATATAGAACGCCACCTTGAGCTGCTTTATTATTCTGAATTAAATTATTGATAAGCGTAACTGCACCAGCAGTATTTGTCGTATTAGATAAATTACCTGCGTTATAAATTGCACCACCTCGTGTTGCATAACCATTTATCAAACGTGAATTTCGAATAATTAATTGTTCATGGTTATAAATCAACCCGCCTTCTAATGCTGTCGTGTTAGGACCTGCACCTTGTAAATTAAGATCGCTTAAAGAAACAGAAAAAGATGCTTTTTCAACATTCTCATCATCAATCTTAAATAGCTGATCTGTACCCACCATTTTTATTGTCGCGTTATGCGAACCTGGTTGATCATCTACTAAAGTAGAATCATTTTTTGCTGTACTAATTGTAAGAGGAGCTGTAATCGTTATTCGGGTATTTAATGCATATTCTTTATCACGCTGTAAAATAATATTTGATGAAGCATCTTTATTTCCACAGCCATGGTAACCATTTGCATATTTTTCTACATCGGCTGCATTAGATGAACCACGATAATTTAGAAACTGTACAGCTTCTCGTAGCGTACATACCGTATCATCTTTATCTTCATCAACTAAGCTTGTGACTTGAATATCAGCAGAATAAGCGTGCCCAGCAGCAGCCAATAATGCAAAAGCAATGCTCCGTTTGAGCATACCCTTCTCCTTACCTATTTTTTTCATTTTTCTTTGTCAATATTGCAAAGTTTCCACTTTTGCAAACGCATCCTTTGTGCGTACTTTGTCACAGGAATCAGAATTTCTCAAGATGTTTTGATCGGTCTATAGCGTCATTTTAGATAAGTAGCTTTATAAATATTTGGACAATTAAGCATCTATTGATATATGGAAATTTTACTTATGAAAAAATTTAACATTTCACTCTAAGACTTAAAGAATAAGTATTTAATAGTTCTTATTTTATTTTTATATTAGAAAACCGAACTTAGTCTAACCAACAAAAAAGACAGAATATAAGAAGTGTTTATTGTTGGTATTCATCAATCAAAGCATAGATTTGTCTTAAAGTTGCATTTGAAAGCTTAGTCTTCTCACCTTTAAGAAGTTTCTCTAGTTGAGCTACGGTCTGCAACAATACAGAAGCCTGATGAGGTCCATGTAAAAGTAAATAATCTACAATCTGCTGATCGAAATGGATACCACGTCTCGCCATAATAGAAGTGACTAAAGCATAGCGGTCCGCATATAAACTTCCACTTGGCACTTTTACACTGACTGCTTGAGTAAGACGTGATTGTAAGTCTGGCAGCTCCAGTTTCAATTCAATCGGTGCAACACGTGAAGAAAATACAAGTTGCCCTTCATGGTTATTCATTAAATGAAAGACCGCCTTTTGCCAGTGCGGCACACCACTAATAGATTCAATGTCATCTAAAGCAACTAAGTCATAGTGCTCTAAACAGGTAATTGCCTCTATGGGAGCATCAAGAAGTTCTAGCAAAGAAACTTTAATTGCAGACTTACCCACTTCCAAATAAGAATCACAAATTGCCGAAAGCAAATGACTCTTACCCGTTCCTGCACCTCCATAGATATAAAATCTATTTACTAGACCTGCATGTAGTTGACGCACTGCATCGACTACATGCCCCCAACCTGGTCCCGAAAAATCACTGATTCGGGCATCAAGTTGAGGTTCTATATCCAGTTGGAGTTGACGCATATAATGAATTGGCCTTGAAATTATTTCTGATCTGAAAGATTCGGTGTATCTGTATCTTGCTGTGTTTTAACTTCAAGATCAAGTTTAGTATTTCCAGTTTCTACATGAATTTGCTGAATATTACCCTCTTGTACAAATAATTCCGAATACGCGCCATAAAGACTACTTTTTTCGTAGTTATCTCTTAGATGTTTTAAGAGTACAACAATGACGGCAGCTACTGGTAATGCGATGAGCATTCCTAAGAAACCAGCAAGTTGGGCACCTGCCAATACAGCAAATACGACCGCAACAGGCGAAAGACCAATTTTATCACCGAGTAGGAATGGTTGTAGAATATAACCCTCTACGGCTTGACCAATCATAAAAACCACACCAACGAGTAGTAAGTGGGTCCAGTCCAGTCCAAACTGGAATAAACTCGCAATAACAGCTGCAATAATACCAACAGCAAATCCTAAATAAGGAATAATACTGGCAAGGCCAGCCACCATCCCAATAATAAGCCCGACCTCTAGCCCAATTAACTGTAAACCTACGGCATAGACTACGCCGAGTAAAAGCATAACGAGGAACTGACCTTTAACAAATGCTCCTAAAACGCTATGGCACTCACGAACGATTTGTAAAGTAGTCTCTTCATATGGTCGCGGAATGAGACGACGTAAGTTCAGTAACATACGGTCCCAATCGAGCAAGAAATAGAAAGCAATAATTGGAATTAAAACGATTGTTCCACCAATCTGAATAAAATTCAGACCTGATTGTGCAAGCTTTAATAAAACAGCTTGAATACTATCGGCACTGTAATTGGTCTGAACATAATCCATGACCGCTTTGGACATTTGATCGGTATCAATTTCCATTTGCTGAACATGGAATGTTGAAGAAATCCACGGTAATAGCTCTGCATTAATCCAATGGATTCCCGCCGGTATACTATCTCGTGCATAAACAAGTTGTTTCCAGATAAGTGGAACCAAATACCATAACGCAACAGTTAAAGTTACACCGATACCGATAAAAACAATACTAATTGCCAACCACCGAGGTAGCTTAATTTTTACTAGAACATCTACCAGTGGACTAAATAAATAAGCCAGGAAAAAAGCACCAAGAAATGGAATGACCACAGGCTTGAGCAAGTATAATACCCATACCAGCAATACAATACCTGCGAGTAAGAAAATACGGCGCAGTATACGATCTTGCATAAAATATAGCCTTTTTTGATTTAATCGTTATAAATGGAAAAATATTTTTATTAAAGATAGCATTTTCGAGCATAAATAACATAAGAGTTTCGTATATTCAGGTTATAATCTGCCGCCAATGCGGAGACTTCATTTATGAGCAACTCAACTTCTACCCCAAATACCGGTTTAAGCTACAAAGATGCGGGTGTTGACATTGAAGCGGGCGACGCACTGGTCGATCGTATCAAGTCAGTCGCTAAACGTACAACTCGTCCAGAAGTAATGGGCGGACTTGGTGGCTTTGGTGCACTATGCAAAATCCCTAAAGGTTACGAAGAACCTGTTTTGGTTTCAGGAACTGACGGCGTAGGTACTAAATTACGTTTAGCTCTTAACCTTAATCGTCATGACACAATCGGCCAAGACCTTGTCGCGATGTGTGTTAACGATCTTTTGGTTTGTGGTGCAGAACCATTATTCTTCCTCGATTACTATGCTACTGGTCACTTAAATGTAGACGTAGCTGCCAATGTAGTTACTGGTATCGGTAAAGGTTGTGAACTTGCAGGTTGTGCACTTGTAGGTGGTGAAACAGCTGAAATGCCTGGCATGTATGAAGGCGAAGATTACGATCTTGCTGGTTTTGCCGTAGGTGTTGTTGAGCAAAGTAAAATTATTGATGGCTCTAAAGTAAAATCTGGTGATGTACTTATTGGTGTTGCATCAAGCGGTGCTCATTCAAATGGTTATTCATTACTTCGTAAAATTTTAGACGTTAAGAATGTAGACCTAACTCAAGTGATTGATGGCCGCCCTCTTGCAGATGTTGCAATGGAACCAACACGTATTTATGTAAAACCAGTTCTTGAGCTTTGCAAACAAGTTGATGTACATGCTATGGCACACATCACTGGTGGCGGTTTACCGGGTAACTTACCACGTGTATTACCAAATGGTGCTCAAGCTGTAATTAATGAAGCTTCTTGGGAATGGCCAGAATTATTCAAACTTCTACAACGTGAAGGCAATGTAGAACGTTTTGAAATGTACCGCACCTTTAACTGTGGTGTAGGTATGGTGATTGCAGTTGACGCAAATGATGCAGAAAAAGCAATTGAAGTGCTTAATGCTCAAGGTGAAAAAGCTTGGAAAATCGGACATATCCAAGAAAATGCTGAATCAGTGGAAGGTGCAGACGAAAAAATTCGTGTGATCTTTGAATGATGAAAATTGCTGTTCTAGTCTCTGGGAACGGCAGTAACTTACAGGCCTTGATAGATGCACGTCTATCAGGGCAAATTGTAGGTGTATTGTCCAATAAAGCCGATGCTTATGCCCTAGAGCGTGCTCAAAATGCCAATATCGCAACAGCGGTAATCTCGCATAAAGACTTTCCTAGTCGTGCCGATTTTGATGAAGCGATGCATCAGCAACTTATGAGGTGGCAAGCTGACATCGTTATCTTAGCTGGCTTCATGCGTATTTTAACTGCAAACTTTGTCGATAAATGGCAAGGTAAAATGCTCAACATCCACCCTTCGTTATTACCTGCTTATAAAGGTGTTAATACACATCAGCGTGTATTAAATACAGGTGATCGATTGCATGGTTGTACAGTTCACTTTGTAACTTCTGAACTTGATGCTGGTCAAGCAATTGCTCAATCTGCGATTGAAGTCAAAGAACATGACAATGTTGCCTCTTTGGCAGAACGTGTACATAAACTTGAGCATTTCATTTATCCTCAAGTTGCAGAGTGGTTATGTAATGGCCAACTGACATGGAAAGATGGACAAGCCTATTTCCGTAATCAAATTCTTGAACACCCTATACGTTTTGCATCTTGGTAAAAGCTTTGCTCAACTTAAATTAAAAAAGGACATGCATGCATGTCCTTTTTTAATGAAAGTCTTATTAGTGTGAATTGCTATGAATAAGCTTCTTAATATAATTCACTGTCTCAATCGGATGCTCTAGAGGGAACATATGCCCTCCTTCAACGACACTAAATGGAATTCCCATTTTACGCTTTGCCATTTGAGGGAAACCTCTTTTTAAGAAGGCACTTTCTTTTCCTACAACTAAATGTACAGGCATTTTTGGTTTTGGCATAGGTAGCCACCACCAAGAAGGATTTTTACGGAAAATCGCAACTTCATCTTCACGAGAAATAGTGAGAGTTACGCCGCCACGTACCGAATCTTCTTTCAAAGCATAATCAATATAAGCTTGAAAGCAGTCTTCATCAAAGTCTTTATAAAAACCTTTTGGACGTAACAAAGAAGCCGCTTGCTCACGTGACTCCCAATGTTCACGACGACGTGCAGATAAACCTGCAGGTGTCATGTCATCAACTATCTTGGGTTTAAACAGTTTTGCCATATGAAAAGCAAAAGAGTATCTACCCAAAATAAGAGGTGGATCTAACATTATCACTTGTGAAAAAAGCTCAGGGCGTTTAAAAGATGCCATTAAGGTTAAAACTGATCCCAGCGAATGCCCAAGTCCAATCACCTTTCTCCCTTTAGCTTGACGTACAATACTATCAATCACCTGATCAACTAAAAAAGGCCAATGATCGGTAATTGGATAACGTTTGTCAGGACCAATGAGTGGAACATAAATGATGTCATACTCATCTTTTAATTGATCAAACAATTTTTGATACACCATAGATGGCACACCGTTGGCGTGCGCAAAGTGTATAACCGGTTTTACTGACATACCGTTATCCTGATTTAAATTATTGTAGCTTGGCGTTCTGACTCGTCTCTAAACGTTGAGCAACCGACTCACTTAAGCCTTTACCCATTTCTGCACCCATTCGACCAAGAATAGATTGTAATGGGTTACGTTCAATCGTGTAGTCAACTTTATTATCAAGCTTCAGTTCACGCATCAAGCTCGTAATGTTACCTGAGCGGTCAGCAACACCTAACTGGATTGCTTGTTCACCAGTCCAGAAAAGACCAGAGAAAATAGCAGGGTCATTCGATTTTAAGCGTTTCCCGCGTCCTTCTTTAACTGCATTAATAAAATGAGTATGGACATTATCGAGTACAGACTGAATATGTTCTCTTTGTACAGGATTAATCGGTTTTGTCATACTTAAAATGTCTTTATTGGTGCCCGCTGTCAAAGTACGGTCTTCAATTCCGAGTTTTTGAGCTAAACCAGTAATGCCATAGTTCGGCATAATGACACCAATTGAACCGACCAAACTTGATGGATTCACAATAATTTCATCAGCAGCAGAAGCAATATAATAAGCACCAGAAGCACCCATATCACCAATTACTGCATAGACTTTCTTGTCAGGATGTTCTTTTTTCAAATAGCGAATTTCTTGCCAAATTTCATCCGACTGAACAGGAGAACCGCCAGGAGAATTAATATTAAGTGCAATTGCTTTACTATTTGAAGCTTCAAAAGCACGTTTAAGCGCTTTATTCGTATCTTCACTATTTACTGCTTGATTACTTGAAGCATCAATGGTTCCAACAATATCAACTACAGCCAGATGAGCACTGCTACTACTTGCTGCTGAGCCTTCTTTGCTGGTTGAGCAACCCTTGCCCATTAACACAACAATAAATAATAGATAAATAAAAGTAAGTGTTTTAAAGAATATACCCCAGCGACGACTACGGCGTTGTTCTTCTACAGAAGCCATTACAGCTTTCTCAAGGATTTGCCATTCTGGTCCGTTCTGTTTAGGGGTTATAGGTTCATTTTGTGGTTTTGGTGGCCAATCGGACATAAAATTCCAATCCAAATCAATCGAAATGATGTCATTATATACGTTGATTTGATAAAAACTGTCTAAATAATATGATTTCATTTATAATATTTTTGTCTTTTTTATTTGTTGTTCCCTCCTTACCTTACTGCTATAGATGACTAGACCAGATTCAAAAAGCATGAACTATCAATTACTCAAAACATTTAGCCGACTACCTATTCAATTTGGGCGCTCTATTGCTCGTCTATTGGCTGGTCTTGTAAATACTTTAAAAATTACTAAAACCTCAAAAAGTATAGAACTTAACTTAAGGATTGCTCTACCCCACTTAACACCACAACAACGTATAGCAATTACAGAAAAGGCTATACGTAATGAATTAACCTCATATTTTGAATTTTTAAGTATTTGGGGTTCATCGAACCAAGAAAATATTTCTCGTATTCATCGTATAGAAGGCGAACAATACTTTCATGATGCTTTAGCAGCGAAGAAAGGTGTTGTACTCATTGTTCCTCATTTTGGTACATGGGAAGTAATGAATGCATGGTGTGCCCAGTTCACATCAATGACTATTTTATATAAACCAGTCAAAAATGATGATGCTGACCGTTTCGTACGAGAAGCTCGCAGCCGTGAACAGGCGAATCTCGTCCCGACCGATGAAACTGGCGTAAGACAAATTTTTAAAGCACTTAAACAAGGTGAAACTACAGTAATTTTGCCGGATCATACTCCGAATGTAGGTGGAGATATGGTGAATTATTTTGGTGTTCCACTTGCTTCAAGTAATTTAAGTGCCAAGCTCATCCAAAAAACTAAAGCGAAAGCTTTATTTCTGTATGCGATCCGTAATGAAAATGACGGGTTTACCATGCATATTGAACCTATGGATGAGAAAATCTATGAAGGCTCTGCTGACGATGGCACTTATGTCATCCATCAAGCAATTGAGCAGCTCATTCATAAATATCCAGAACACTACCACTGGAGCTATAAACGCTTTAAAGCAAACCCAGCTTTAGATAATGTTTATAATGTTGACCCTTCAGAAGCGATTAAAACTGTGAATAGACTCAAAGCTGAAGCTTTAGAGAACTCTACGCAACCAGATCCGCTCAAAACGTCGGTCGTGTAAAACCATTTTGTGATTTTCCAGAACAAAACTTAACTCCCCTTGCTCTACTGTACTTTTAAGTGGGATATGAAGGGTTTTTAAACGATTGATAACCTCTTGGCTAGGATGGCCATAACTGTTATCAAACCCTGCTGATGCAATTGCCAGTTTTGGTTGTAGGGTTGCAAGAAAATCATAAGCCGAACTGTGTTTGCTTCCATGATGCCCTAATACCAAAACATCTACTTTTAAGCTTGGATAGTCTTTTAACAGCTCGTATTCTGCTTCCCAGCCCGCATCTCCCATAATCAGAAAATTTTGGTAATCACTGACTCCTTTGAAATGAAGATATATCACACAGGAATATTGATTCTGTTGAGAAGGTACAAAAACTAAATCTTTTTGTTTAGGCCATAAAACTTGAATATCTAACTCAGGATATTGCCATTGTTGACCTTGATGGCAATATTGAAATGACTGCTTGAGAGTATTTGAAGATTGCTCATTTGAGAGAACCTGCTTTACAGGAATCTCCTGCTGAATGGCAGGAAAAGCCCCACTATGATCTTGGTCAAGATGAGACAACACAACACGATCTAACTGTTTTACACCTTGTTGGCGTAAAAATGGGACTACAACATTTTTGCCAATACTAAAGATCTTTTCATCGTAAGAGCCACCTGTATCAATTAGCCAGTTTTGTTCAGGATGTTCTAAGAAAATAGCCTGCCCCTGTCCAACATCTAAAATATGAAGCTGAATTTGCTGGTTCGTTTTATTCACTACAATTAGGGGTAAACAACAGAGTAATCCCCATATTTTTGGGAAAACGCCTTTAGGCAAAAATAAAATAAGGATACCTAAACTAACTGTAAATAGAGCTAGTAGCGTCAAGCTTATACCCTGTAATGGTAAAGAGATTTTTTCTAATAAGCCCAAACAACTCAGTAAGATACTGAGTAAAATATCATTGAAATGAAAAAGCATATTTCCAAATGGTTTTACTACAAACCATGCACAAGCAGCCAAAATATTTAATGGGACAATAACACTACCAACAATAGGCACAGCAATAATATTGGTTAATGGA
The DNA here is from genome assembly GCF_044538765.1 of Acinetobacter sp. ABJ-A23_2. Taxonomy (NCBI): domain Bacteria; kingdom Pseudomonadati; phylum Pseudomonadota; class Gammaproteobacteria; order Moraxellales; family Moraxellaceae; genus Acinetobacter; species Acinetobacter sp. ABJ-A23_2. The sequence goes on along the minus strand of NZ_JBIUCP010000001.1, from coordinate 47,555 downwards.
GCAACCCAAGAAATTTGTTGAAAGAAAAGTAAGGTTAAAGGACTCAATGCAATAAATATTTTGCCTTGAGACTCAATTAACACCTTACTCATAAAAATCAGTTTTGAGCTTAAGCTTAAAAAATGTTGCTCAGGTAACTGCACTATAGTTTGGTAAATTCTTAATAAAATAAAGCATACCCCATACGACAGCCAAAAACCTGCAGAAAGGACACTAAACGGGTCCATTAGTAACAGTAGACTTGCGCTATATACCAGTAATGCAAATGGTTTAAGGGGTTGTTTTAATACTAGGAAAGAAATAAATATAAAGACTGACAACAATGTCCGTAGTGCAGGAATTTCAAACCCCACAAAAGCTGTATAAATTAAAACACCGAGGCAGCATGGCATAGTCATCAAAACCTGTTTCGGTTTCCATAAATAAATTTGAGGATAATAACGGCAGATGAGTTGATGACACACCCAAGACAATATGATGGCAAAAATAAGTACATGTGGACCCGAAATCGCCAATAAGTGAGCAATTCCTAATTGTTTAAATTGTAGTTGAGTTTCATCTGATAAAAGACTTTCATCACCAGTCAGCAAAGCTAAAAGTAGGCCCTTTTGCTGTAATGAAGAATTGTGTAATAGATGCCTAAAAGTTAAGCGAAGCTTTTCTATATTTAAATGAAATCTATTAAAAAAGGACTGCTGTCCTCTTAAATGCTGTTGATATCCCAATCGATATATTTCATCAAGGCTTAAAGGCTCAATATGCTGAACAATAAAACCAGACATTATATTTCGCTGAACAAACCACTTTTCCTGATCAAAAGCTCCTGCTGTGGCATAACTATGCGCAGGTTTTGTTTTTCCAAATAGTCGATAGTAATGACCTAATTCAAGTTCTGGATTACCCTTCAACACACCCTGATTATTATTTTTTAAATACAACAGCCAATTTACTGGTTCTTTAGTCAGATTTAATACTTGTGCATTTTGTTGAACTTTATTGTCTTTTTCTTCACTGAGTTGCTTTATATAAACAATAATATCGAGATTCTTTGAATCCGTTTCTCTTTGTTCTAAACGCTTAATCAGTTCTTTCTCGGCATATTGATATCCCACAGTAAATAGACTGACTGTACATAACAGGCAATACATTGTCTTTAAAAGTGGTCGACCAACAAATACTGGTCGTTTAAAAAGATAAAAAATAAAGCCAAGTAAAAGTAGAACCTTAGCTACTTCTCCATATTGCATGATTAAAGGTAAATTAATACCCATTAATGCAATACCGCCAACCCACCCCAATAGAATAATTTTAAACATTCAAAATCTTGTCATTATCATTTTAGGGGCAAAATTAAAGCCCAACTGAGTGGGCTTTAACAATGTGATTTAATGACAATTTTTTAAGAACCATTCACCCACAAACCATCTTCCATATGCAAGATAGAGTCTGCTGCTTGAGCTAATTGCTCATCATGGGTCACAATAAGCATTGCCATGTTTAGTTCTTTCTTAAGATCAGTCAGTAACTCGAAAATACCCACAGCTGTTTTACGGTCCAAATTACCTGTTGGTTCATCAGCTAGAACGACCGCAGGCTTAGTCACCAATGCTCGAGCAAGAGCAACACGTTGCCGTTCACCACCTGAAAGCTCACCTGGTTTATGGTCCATACGGTGAGATAGCCCAACGCGATCTAGCAAATATTCAGCTTGTGCCTTGACCGACTTATATTGGCTATCTGGTCGAAGCATTAAAGGCATCGCTACATTTTCAAGCGCACTGAACTCTGGCAATAAGTGGTGAAACTGATAAACGAAACCTAAATACTGGTTACGTTGAAAACCACGTTCCGCTTCACCTAAGTTATCAAAGCGCTGACCATTTAAAAATACTTGTCCTTGTGTAGGCTGATCTAAGCCGCCAAGTACATGTAATAAAGTACTTTTACCTGAACCACTCGCACCCACAATAGATACAAACTGTCCTGCTTCAACCTGTAAAGAAAGACCTTTAATGACTTCAACCTTAGATTTACCATCATCAAAATGCTTATAAATATCTTTTGCTTCTAGAACGACTTTACTCATAACGCAATGCCTCGGCAGGTTGAACTTTAGCTGCACGAAGCGCCGGATAAATAGTTGCCAAGAAACTTAAGAGTAAAGAAACAATTACGATAATTGTGACGTCTTGCCATCTTAAGTAAGAAGGTAAGTAATGTACAAAATAGGCGTCGAACAAATTAAGTCCAAGCACATTATTAAACCAAGAAATAATATCGCTAATTGTAAGTGCCAAAATTACACCTAAAACCGTACCCGCAACTGTACCAATTATACCAATCACGGTACCTTGCACCATAAAGATTTTAGTAATCATGGAGGGTGACGCACCTAAGGTACGCAAAATTGCAATGTCGGATTTTTTATCGGTTACAACCATGACCAAAGACGAGACAATGTTAAATGCAGCAACCACAATAATCAGTACGAGTAATAAACCAACTAATGTTTTTTCCATTTGAATAGCATTAAACAAATTACCATGGGTATAGGTCCAGTTCGTTGCGTAGAAATTGCTTGGTAAGTTTTTCACAATATCATCGGCAACTTGAGGAGCCGCAAAGATATCATCCATTTTCAAACGGACGCCTTGAGCACCATCAGGTAAACGCAATAAAGTCGATGCATCATATAAAGCAATGTACCCGACCATCGAGTCCACTTCAGCGCCGACACTAAAAATACCAACCAGTTTAAAGCGTTTAAAACGAGGGACAACACCTGCTGGAGATGGCGTTGCTTCTGGTAACACCAATGTCACACTGTCATTTAAACGTAAACCAAGTGAATCGGCCATGTCTTTACCAAGCACGATACCAAATTCACCCTTTTTAAGTGAGTCGAGGCTACCGGCAACAATATGATTTTGAATGATAGAGACATTCTTTTCATATTTAGGGTCAATACCCGTTACCATAATACCGGCCACTTGCCCTTGAGCAGTTAACATACCTTGCAATTGGGTAAAAGGTGCAACTCCAGTCACATGGGGATGATTTTCAACTCGTTTAACCAGCTCAGGCCAATCCGTAAGAATTTGCGTCGATGAAACTGTCGCTTGCGGTACCATTCCCAAAACACGATTTTTCAATTCGCGGTCAAAACCGTTCATTACAGAAAGTACCGTAATCAGTACAGCGACACCAAGTGTCAAACCGACCATCGAAACCAATGCAATAAAAGAAATAAAATGATTACTGCGTCGTGCGCGAGTATATCTCAACCCTATATACAGTGAGATTGGTTTAAACATACCTTCTAAATCCAAGGTGATTGATGGAAAATAGAGAAGTGTGATCTACACTTCTTATTAGCCATATCGTTAGATGCTGTATTAAGGTTTAAAAATCAGTAAGTTCTGACCTATCCTTAACAATCCTAATATTATATTGCTGCGCTATTTTCTACTACTTAAGATATGAGATCAATTTGATCATGCATTTAGCTACGAATTAGAACAATTTAATGAATAAGCTCAACAAATTACCCTCATCTTCTCCTATTTAGATTTAATATGTTGGGCAAAATTACGGTTTGCTTGAATGTCTTTATAGAAATACAGGAATAGACCAAACAAGATAATAAATGCCCCCACAAAAACCATCATTGAAAGATGCTCATGGTTTAAAACAGCGCCAATCACCATAGCTAACATAGGCGTAATCACAGTTGTAAGCGATAAGGTAGTTGCTTTGATATTTTGTACAAGTTTGAAATAACAGAACATGGCAACGAGTGAAGCCATCAGAACTGTATAAATTAAAGCAAATAAAGATTTAGCTTGCGGTAAGTGGCTCGGTGCATATTGCCAAATAAATGGGATAAGACAGCTCGCCAAAAGTGATGAAACCAAGATTGAACCAGTTGCTTGAGCCATGGGCTGAACTTGGGCATTCACTTTTTTTACCCAAAAAATAGAAAATGAATAAACAAAAACACTGATCAACATTAAAACAATGCCAAATGGATGCACGTGCTGACCTGATCCATTTAAGCAAATAATTGCGAGGCCACAAACAGCAATCGCCATACCGAACCACTGTAATTTATAAAGATGCTGACCAAATCCAAAACGTCCAATGAAACCCGCCATAATAGGCGCCAGACCAAACATCAAAGCGATCATGCCTGAACTTAAATACTGGGTCGCAGCATAGGTAAAAATTTGAGAGCCAATTAAGCTAAAGGACCCTGCAAAATAACTATGGAGAGCTTGTTTATGAATGGGAAAAGACGTTTTTAGAATAAGTAAAACTATAACCGAAAGAGGTAAAGCAATATAAAAACGTAAGAGTAAGGCCCACATGACATGTAAGTCACACACGCTCCATACAATGGCTAAAGGTGTCGTTGCCCAAATAAATACAAGCAAGACATAAGTTGAAGCCAAGTTAGTCTGAGATGGCATAAGAGGCTCACTAAGCTGTTTTACGTTTTTGCTTTAAAATTGTTTGATCGAGCGCACTCGAAAATTCACGTTTATCTCGTTCTGAAATTGGAGGTGGGCCACCCGTCTGGACTCCTGCACCGCGGAGCGTATCCATAAAGTCACGTAAGTGCAAACGAGCCTTAACATTTGCAGTGGTATAAATTTCACCGCGTGGATGAATCGCAATACCGCCCTTTTCAATAACTTGAGCAGCAAGCGGAATATCTTGCGTAATGACAATGTCATTTTCAGACATACGATCTACAATTTCCTGATCGGCCTGATCGGCTCCACTTAAAACCTGTATTGATTTAATACGTACCGACGGGGTAATTCCGACATTTTGATTGGCTACAAAAATCACTTCTAATTGATAACGATCTGAAGCTCGTAAAATGACTTCACGCAAAATTTTAGGTAATGCATCTGCGTCTACCCACAGCTTAAATGGCAGCACGTTATTCTCTATTTCCACTAAAAATCTAAGTCTAACAGATGCATTTCACTAGAGAATAGCGCTAAATATAAAACTTGTTTTCTAAATTTAATTTTAACAATACCTTAACAGTTAGTCATCTTCGCTCTTAAAAATGAGTGATTTCCCCCATTAAAAGGCTTTTTAATAAGTAAATATGTGCTTTTACAAGAGAATTTACATATGTTGACTTGAAAAATAGCAATTACCCTCGATTTAATATAACAAGTGAGATAAACCCAACATCAATCGTACTTATGAAAAATCAAAACAGTCCAGAAGTTATTACGGTAAACGACCAAAATTTTGGTAGTCATGGAGAGCATTGGAATCTACTGACCTCCCATCCAGAGACAGATGTACCAAAATGGCTTGGACTGGCGCTTGATGCTCCTGTAATGCCAATGGGTTTATGCCAAAATGAAGATGAAATGGATCAATCTTTCTGGTTGATTCAAGGTCCTCAAGGGCAAAATGTCACTATTAACCAAATTATTGCGGTTGAAAATCAAAAACCTCGTGCTTTAAAAACAGCATTCCCTAGTTTTGAAAGTCCTTATCAATATAATGCGCAAATTGAACGCATCATTACTTGTGACTCAGCAACTCAGGCAGTATTAAGTTTAAGATTAAATAAAAATACGACTGTTTATGCATTTGATAATTTATTTAGTGTTAATCGTTGTCAATATGACAAAACTCAAACTTACCAAGTTCAATTTAATGCATGGGCTTATGAATTAGAATCAGTCCCTGCTGGTGAAACAATTGTTGTAGATGATCCAGCATCAATTAAGCATCACCGTGCGTTAAATGCAATTTTAACTGAACATAATGGAATTGCACCTGAAAACCTACAAGAACTCATTAATGAATGGCAGCCAAAAACTGAGGAAGATCAAGAACCTGTAACGGTTGATTTTTCGAAAATGGTTGCATATTTATATGGGGAAAATCTTGGACAAGAAGATGAAGCGTGGTTCCAAGGTAATATTGTCGGTAAAACTTCAATGACATTTATGGGTGCAGAATATACTCTTTATGATGTCACTTTAGTTTTGGAAGATGATCTTCCTGCCATATTAGTGCGCATTGCGACCCAAAATGATTTGTACAAAAACTTTAATATTGGTGAATATATTCGCGGTAATATCTGGATTCAGGCGAATATTTATGCTAAAAATAGTGAAACTAATTGAATTTCACTAATATTTTAAAAATTAGGCTATTGAATGAAGATTATACCTGAACAAACCACCAGCCTCATTCAAACTAGTAACCCACGTATAAGGGTCGATACTGGTGCGTTTTGCTTTTTTGTTTTAGGTATGTTCTTAGCCGCGATGATGATCCATCAATTTGGTTTTGTCCCTTTTTAATGAATAAATTGCACAATAAATAAAGCCCTCTTTCGAGGGCTTTATTTATTTGATTTACTTAACCATTACGTTTAGCAAAATCATCCATAAAGCGGATAAGCGCTTGAACGCCTTCTAATGGAACTGCGTTATAAATACTTGCACGCATACCACCAACTGAGCGGTGACCTGCCAAGTTCAATAAATGATTTTCTTCAGCTTCTTTCAAGAATTGCTTTTCTAAAGCTTCATCTGCCAAAGTAAATGGTACGTTCATAATTGAACGGTTTGGAATAGCAATCGGATTATTATAAAAATCGCTTGAATCGATATAACCATAAAGTAACTGAGCTTTTTCAAGGTTAACTTTATGAATAGCGTCTACCCCACCCTGCTCTAGTAACCATTCAAATACTAAACCAGACAAGTACCAAGCATAAGTCGATGGTGTATTTACCATAGAGCCATTTTTCGCTTGCTCACCATATTTTAAAATACTTGGAATTTCTGGTTTAGCTTGGTCGAGTAAATCATCACGAACAATAACGATTGTTAAACCAGCAGGACCAATATTTTTTTGTGCGCCAGCATAGATTAAACCAAACTTGGTCACATCTAATGGAGCAGATAAAATACTTGATGAATAGTCACAAACAAGTGGTGCTTTAACATCAGGAATACCTGCAAACTGTAATCCGCCAATTGTTTCATTATCTGCGTAATGAACATAAGCAGCATCGTCAGATAAGTTCCATTCGCTTTGATCAGAAATTGCGAACTTACCATCTACTTTAATGCCTGCTTCTACAGCATTAATGTTGCCATAACGTTTTGCTTCTTTTAACGCTTTTTCAGACCAAATTCCTGTATGGATATAATCTGCTTTGTTATTTTTACCAAGCAGATTTAAAGGAATTGCTGAAAATTGTAATGACGCACCACCTTGTAAAAACAGCACTTTATAGTTTTCAGGAATATTCATAAGCTTACGCAAGTCTGCTTCAGCTTTTTCAGCTACCGCAACATAGTCAGCACTACGGTGACTCATTTCCATGATGGATAGACCTTTACCTTGCCAATCCAACAATTCTTGTTGAGCTTTTTCTAAAACGGCAGTAGGTAATGCAGCAGGACCAGCACAGAAATTGTACGCGCGCATGATTTTTCCCTTGTAAAGTGAAACACAATAAAAAAAGGCATTTAACCACAGATTGCTTAAGCTTGCAGCAGCTTCTCTAGTAAATATTTCAATGCTAGGGCGTATTTAGGTTTATTTTTTCAATAACTATTTTATTTATTTGTTTGCTTTCACTTATTTTTTTATAAGTTTTACTAAATAAAGTTCAACTTGACTTGTGAATAGAGTTTCCCATACTGTGCTGAATATATAAAAACTTGCTATATGATTTTCCATCACGCAAAATAAACTCAAAATCATTTTGTGCTTTTATACAATTGTATAATAAACAATATGATAATTGAATTTAATAACAAGAAATTTAAACTATAAGGGATGATCAAAAATTGTTATATAAAATGCCAACACATCAGTATCGACAGTCTAAACGCCCTTTTTTCTTTAAACCCAATTATCTCGCGTTGGTATTGGGAGTATTTATTGCAACGCCTATTTATGCACAAAGTTTAAGTTATGCTGAAGCAGAACAACAAGCTTTAAAAAGCTCATATAGCACTCAAGCCAACCAAGCCTTACAACAAGCCTCTCAATTAGAAGCTGAAGCAGTCAAAGGTTTAGGGTTACCTAGAGTTGATTTAAACGTTCGAGCATACGCATTTCACAGTGAAACCGATGTGCCGCTGGGTGCTTTTAAACAAAAGCTTGAGAATGATTTAAGCCAAGGGCTCAATGATAAGCTTTCACAGTGGAACAATGTCATTCCATCCGATGTTTTAGGACAAGTTCAGGAAGGTTCAAATCAAATCATCCATGACGGTATAAATCGTTTTCCAGACTACGCCAATTTAACTGTAGAAGATCAGGTCGTACGCCCGTCTATTTCGGTTGTCATGCCACTCTACACAGGGGGCTTAACCACTAGTGCAAAAAAGATAGCCAACATTCAGGCCCAGCGCTCTCAGCTTTCAAGCCAACAACAACAAGATATCCAGCGGTTTGAAGTGGTACAAAGTTATTTTAATGTGCAATTACAGCAACAACTGGTCGCGAGTAGTTTATTTAACTTTAATGCAATGCAAAAACATTACAGCAATGCACTAAAACTCGAACAGCAAGGTTTTATTAGTAAAGGACAACGCATGCAATTTGAAGTTGCCCGTAATAATGCAGAGCGAACTTTACAGAATGCACAAGCAAATCTGAATGCCAGTCAATTTAGTTTAAACAATCTTTTGCATCAGCAAAGTAATCCTGATTTAAGTACGCCTCTTTTTGTAAATACAATTCGTAGCCAATCTTTAGAAGCATTGCTAAGTAGTTACGCTCAAAAATCGAGCCTTGTACAAAAAATGCAGTTAGATACTCAATTAGCTAATACAAATATTCAAGCTCAACAAGCAGCGAAGAAACCAAGTCTATTTGCTTTTGGTGAATATTCACTCGATGAAAAGGAAAACTGGATTGTAGGTGTGATGGCAAAATACAACCTGTTTTCGGGTGTAGATAAAAATAAGAATATTCATGCTGCCGAGTTAAAACGCTATGCTTCAGAACTCATGACTGAACGAACGAAACAGGAAATTGAAGGATTATTAAATAAGTCATATAACGAGCTCAATTCCGCACAGCAAAGTCACACGCTATTACAAAGAAACATCAGTGCAGCTCAAGAAAACTTACGTATTCAAGAACTTTCTTTCCGTGAAGGTATGGGAACAGCCACCCAAGTCATTGATGCACAAAATGCATTAAGTGCCCTAAAAACAGAAATGGCTTTAAATGCATATAAATATGTCATGTCACTTGCAACCTTATTGCAAAGCCATGGTTCTATGGACCAGTTTAAAGCTTATGTGACTCAACCACACACTGACTATATCCGTTAATAGGGGCATAAAATGAATCAAGAATCATCTTCTTCTCAGCAAGATTCACCTGTTACGGATACAGAGCAAACAGGTCAAGATCAACAGAGTAATCAAACCGACAATGCTCAAGAAGTAAAATCGAATAAAAGTGATACACAATCACCTAAAAATTCGAAAATTAAACTAGTTATTGGTGTGGTCATTATTGCTTTGTTGGGTTTGATTATTTTCGGTTTGTGGAAAAGCTATCAACCTAAGCCTATTGAATTACAAGGCAGAGTTGAGGCTGAAACTCTTCACGTCAGTACTAAAGTTCCAAGTCGTATTGAAGAAATTTATGTCCAAGAGGGCCAAAAAGTTACTAAAGGACAACCTCTTGTTCGTTTAGTTAGCCCAGAAATTGAAGCTAAAAAGCAACAAGCCTTAGCAACCTTACAATCGGCTTTAGCATTTCAATCGACTGTAGACCGAGGCTCCCAACAAGAAAATATTGATACTCTTTATGCCAACTGGCAAAGTACGAAAGCTCAAGCAAACCTTGCAAAAACCACTTATCAACGTGGTGAAAACTTATATAGACAAGGTGTCATTTCACGTCAAAGACGAGATGAGATGTTAGCAGCACAAACTTCTGCTCAAGAGTTAAGTGAAGCATCTTATCAACAATATGCTCGAGCAAAGCGCGGAAGTACCAGCCAACAAAAATCTACAGCAGATGCTCAAGTTGATATTGCAAAAGCAGCAGTCAGTGAAGCCCAAGCACTTGAAGCAGAAACCCGTTTACTCGCTCCTATTTCGGGTACAGTTTCCAAAACTTATGGTAAGCCTTCCGAACTGGTTGCGATGGGTGTCCCAGTTGTCAGCATTTTAGAAGATGATGATTTGTGGGTGAGTTTAAATGTCGGTGAAAATCAATACGCTTCTGTTTATAAAAACAAAACGCTAGAAGGATTCATTCCTGCGCTGAATCAAACCGTGATGTTTAAAATAAAAAATATTGATGCAGAAGGCGAATTTGCCACGATTAAAACCACTCGTCAGACTGGCGGTTATGATATTCGTAGCTTTAAATTACATCTGGTGCCTGAGCGTCCTGTCAAAGACTTAAAGGTTGGCATGAGTGTTCTATTTAAAATTAAAGAAGAAAAATAAAGCATGTTTGCCAGTATATTACGTGAACTAAACTATCTAAGAAGCAATAAATGGGATTTGTGCATGGTGACACTCATCCCTGCTTTTATCATTTTTTTGTTTAGCAGCATGTTTTATGCAGGTAAGGCTGAACATTTACCCATTGCCATTATTGATCAGGATCAAAGTGAGCTGAGCCGTAATATTGGAAAGTATCTTTCGTTAAATCATACGGTAGATGTTAAAACAATTACGGCAAGCTCGACCGAAGCTGAAAAACTACTCAATGAAACCAAAATTTGGGGGTATGTTTTTATTCCGGATGGTGCCGAAAAACGTTTTGTAAAAGCTCAAGATGCTCAAATAAGCATTGCTTTTAACCAATCTTTTTTTAGCGTAGGGAATACAATTTCATCTGCCATGTTAGTCAGTACACTCAATGCTTTAGCAGACTACGCAGGCCAGAGTTATTTAGCAAATAATATCCCCTATTTAGATATTCCTACAGCGCACGTCAAAATTTCAACGCTTTATAACCCAAGTATGAGCTATGAATTTTATTTAGAGCCTTTCATGGTTCCTGCTGTTTTGCATCTATTACTCTGTTGTTGTGTGGCTTTTGCCATTGGACAAGAACTTAAACGTGGCACATTAACCCAGTGGGTTAACCGTGAAAATTTTATTCGCGGCTTACTGGCTAAAAATTTACTTTATAGCTTTATTTTTTGTCTCTGGACTTGGTTATGGATGTTTTGGCTCGTTGAGATTCGCGGTTGGTTTGTCGCAGGTTCTCTCAGCTTTTTATTAGTTGCCCAGTTTTTGCTTTATTTTTCTTATGCACTCATTAGTAGTACCGTCATTCTTGCGACCAAAAATTTAAGTAAAACTTTCGGTTTTATTGCAGTCTACGGCGGGTCTTCTCTAAGCTTTGCAGGGGTTACCCTGCCTTTAAATAATGCACCAATTTTCACTAAATTTTGGTCTTTAATTATTCCATATACACCTTATGCAAAGCTCCAAACCGAACAATGGGTGATTGGAAGTCCACTTTTTATTTCAGTGATGCCCTTTTTAATACTGATTGGCTACTGCCTTATTTATTTCATTTTGAGTTCCCTGCTGCTTAAAAAATTAGTTCGGGGGACAGCACAATGAAAGAATTATTAAAGGCTTACGGACAAACATTTAAAGATATTGTTAGTAACAGTTCGGTTTTCACGACACTGATTTTATCAGTCATTCTTTATAGCTTTTTTTATCCAACTGCCTATAAAGCTGAACGTGCCGAATCAATTCCAATTGTCATTGTTGATGAAGAACAGAGTCTTTTAAGCTCTCAAATTATTGGACAAACAAGCAATAGTCCGCACGTTAAAATTGTTGATGTCACTGCTAATTTTCTCGAAGCCGAACAAATGGTTCGCGAGCAAAAAGCAGATGGTATTTTGCTTTTACCCAACAACTTAACACAGAGTCTACGCCACGGGGAAACTGGTGGAATTGGCTTATACTTAAGTACAACCAACTTTTTAAAAACTAAAGAAATTGGGTTAGGTCTTGCTACATCTATTGAGGCCACATTAAAAGAATATGTTGAAAAATTTGGCGAGCGTACACATTTCCAACCTGCCCTTTCTATTCATCAGGTTCCTTTATTTAACCCCCTTTCAGGTTATGGAAGCTATATTTTTCCAGCAGTTGCAACACTCATTATTCATCAAACGATTGTATTAGGTTTAGCCATGCTGATTGCAAGCTACCGCGAACAGCATGAAAAAATTACCTCCATTCGCTTTGCTGGAATTTTTGCCAGTCTGTTTACTATTGGTTGTTTAAGCAGTTTTTACCTTTTTGGTTTTACCTTGTGGTTCAACGACTATCCACATGGTGGAAATTTTATTGGTTTACTCGTCGCGGTTCCAATTTTTATTAGTTGTGTGATTGGATTAGGCATGTTGATTGGCTCACTTTTAGACATGCCTGAACGTGCCGGACATATCATTGTATTTAGTTCAGTTCCGCTTTTTTTATTAACTGGTACCGCATGGCCTCACCATGCCATGCCTGAATGGTTACAATGGTTTGCTTGGTGCTTACCTTCTACACACGGTGTACAAATGTTTGTACAGCTTAATCAAATGGGTGTTCCTTTAAATGTTGTGATTCCTAAATTGATTTTTCTTGCAACAATTGGAATCATTTTTTTAATTATTGCGTATTCACGTTTAAAAAATTCCAAGTAAATTTAAGGATACATAAATGTGTATAAATTATATTTTTATTTACTATAAAATCTTATAGTTAAAGCTTATTTCTTAAATAATTGACCAAAAATTTATAAAAAAATAAATAAATTCAAAGCATTAATTTGTATCAATTGTCATGAAACCTTAAGAAAACTTTAAGTTGAAATTAAGAAATTTTCTCCATAGTAATTAGTATAGTTTTTCAGCAGCTAAGCAGAATAGTTCTGCAATCCTGCCCTATGGTGGAATCTGGATATGGCAAAAGTGTGTTATTGCGCAGATGACTTTGCAATGAATGCAGAAATATCTGATGCAATTATTCATTTAATTGAACAAGGTGCACTTCAAGCAACCTCATGTATGACCCAATCTGGACTATGGGAAACTGCTGCTGCCAAATTAAAACCCTTTAGCGATCAAGTTGATATCGGTTTACATTTAAATCTTACCCATGCTTTCGCTTCAGGTAATACTGTTTTTTCCTTACCCATGCTGATTTTACGTGCATGGTCTTCAAGCCTGAATCGTGAATCAATCACCCAATGTATTGAAGAACAATGGGATTTATTCGTTTCAGTCATGGGAAAGCACCCAGATTTTATTGATGGACATCAGCATATTCATCAATTTCCATTCATACGCGATATTTTGCTGCAATTGTTAAAAGAGAAAAAATTTACGGGTTGGATTCGAAATTTACAGAACCCGATAGATTTACCTCACTATCGTTTTAAGACTCGTGTGCTGTCTGCACTGGGTTCCAATTCTTTAGCAAAAGCATGTCAAACATATCATTTTAATCAAAATGACCAATTTGCCGGCATCTATGATTTTAAACAAACTGACTATGGCGAACTGAACCAGTATTGGCTTGCAAATGCAAAAGACCATTTACTGATTATGTGCCATCCAGCGCTTGCAGAATCAAATGATCAAGATCCGATTCAACATGCCCGAATACAAGAATATGAATATTTCAGTTCGGATCAGTTCCAACTTGATTGTCAGCAATATGGTATCCAGCTCACTAGACTAGGGGCAATGCAATGAACACAAAACCATTTTTATCCTGCGTTGTTCCAGCCTATAACGAAGCAGAAAATTTAAAAACTTTTATTCCTGCTTTAGCAAATAGTCTAAAACAGCAAAATCTTAGCTTTGAAATTATTGTGGTAGATGATGGGAGTAAAGACGACACCATTCCTATTCTACAAACAATGATTGATGATTACCCATTGGTTGTGCTTGAACTTTCACGCAACTTTGGTAAAGAAGCAGCTTTAAGTGCTGGTTTAGATCATGTGACAGGTGAAGTTACCCTACTGATTGATGCTGATTTTCAACATCCATTTGAAGCAATTCCAACCATGATTAACCTTTGGAAAAATGGTTATGACATGGTGTATGGTATTCGCAATCGTACTACTGAATCTTGGCTTAAACGTGTGTTAACCCAAGGTTACTATCGTGTATTAAACTTAAGCTCTCCGATCGATATTCCTGAAAGTGCGGGCGACTTCCGTCTACTAGATGCAAAAGTTGTTGAAGCAATTAAACAATTGCCAGAAAAAAACCGCTATATGAAGGGTCTTTATGCTTGGGTTGGATTCAAAAGTATAGGCGTTAATTTTTCTGAACAAGAACGTCAGCACGGCCGTTCTAGCTTCAACATAAAATCTCTATTTAACTTGGCTATGTCAGGTTTAACTGGGTTTTCAGATTTACCTTTACGCATCTGTATTTATTTAGGTGCAATCCTAGCTTTAGGTGCTATGGGTTACGGCGTATGGATCATCATTAAAACGTTGATTGAAGGAATTTCTGTTCCAGGTTGGGCAACACTTGCAGCTGGTATGACTTTACTTGGTGGTATACAGTTGTTGTTCCTTGGTATTGTTGGTGAATATGTTGGTCGTATTTACGCGGAAGTAAAAAACAGACCAAAATACATTGTTGCATCTGAACATTCTCGTATTAAACAAGAAAAATCTATCACAAAGCCGGAAAACACTTTCTCAAGTTTCTAACATGTTTGCTCATATTCTTCAGCTCACGCGGTTTGCCACTACTGGAGCCGCAGCAGCACTTACTCACTATAGTGTAGCCATGCTTCTTTTTCAGAAGCATGTTGCACTGCAATATGCCAATTTACTTGCATTTTTAGTCGCCTATTGGGTGAGCTATTTCGGGCATCGTATTTTTACGTTTAAAGCACAGCATCTTGATCATCGTCAGACTCTACCAAAATTCACATTGGTTGCAGGTTTAGGTTTTTTATTTAATGAAAGTTTTCTTTTACTCTCAAACCTCTATTTTAACATTCCTGTTTCAACCTTAGTGTGTATTGCAATTGTTCTGACCTCTGTCGTGACTTTTTTGCTTAACCGTTTTTTTGCATTTCAACATTAAGGATTGTGTATGCAGCAATGGCTTCGTAATTCCAAATTTTTATTATTTTTTTTACCGTGTTGGTTACTTCTTCTTTCCTGGATAAGACCTCTATCTGTACCTGACGAAGGCCGCTATGGAGATATTAGCCGAGCTATGGTCGAATCTGGAGATTGGTTAACTCCACGAATCGATGGTTTGCCATTCATGCATAAACCTCCACTCCTACACTGGTTAAGTTCTATGTTTATGGAGCTTTTTGGTGTACATGTCTGGGTGTTACGGTTAGTACCTGTGTTAGCTGGTACCCTCATGTTAGTGGGTCTATTCTTATTTGTAAAAAAGCATATTTCGGAAGGCGTAGCACAGCTTACGGTTATTATTTTAGCGACCAACCTGCTTTTCTTTGGTAGTAGCCAGTATATTAACCATGACTTATTAGTAGCATCGGGGATTACATTAAGCGTTTTATGCTTTGCTGATTTCACCATTTCTGCACGAAAATCTATTTTATTTTTAGGTTATGTCGCTGGTGCAGCCGCTTTTCTAAGTAAAGGTCTTATTGGCGTTCTCATTCCAGGTATGATCCTGTTACCGTGGTTACTCTACACAAAACAATGGAAGAAAATACCTTCACTTCTTAATCCATTGGCTATCTTGCTATTCTTACTTATTGTTAGCCCATGGTTGTACGCAGTACAAAGTAAATATCCTCAATTTTTACATTATTTCTTTATTGACCAACAATTTAGTCGCTTCAGTTCTAAAGAATTTAATAATAAGCAACCGTGGTGCTTCTATCTGCTTATTTTGTTTGTCGGTTCTTTGCCTTGGTTTTTTGCGAGTAGATTTGAATCTATTAAGACCGTCTTTAAAGATTATAAGCAATCGGGTATATTTGCCCTGCTTGTATGGTGGTTTATTTCTGTTACGGTTTTCTTCTCTATTCCACCTTCTAAACTAGCGGGCTATATTTTACCTGCTGTACCACCCCTTACTATTTTCTTGGCGCTTGTGATTAACAAAGTTCTTGAAAGCAGTTATAAAACCAAATTACAGGTATGGGGTACTCCTGTATTTATTATGATTCTTGGGATTGGTATTGTGGCTACCCCACATTTTCTCCGTGCGGATCAACCATTTTTTCAACATCAAGCCATATTCATTTACACCATTGGTACACTGTTAATTGTACTTCCACTGGTTTTAGTATGCTTATATAAAAAGCAGAAAGTGAGCTATTTAAACTATATTTTTATGAGTTTAATTGTTCTATGTAGTTCGATTCCTTTCGCTGTTCGTATTTTAGATACTAAAAACAATGTGGGCCAAACAGACTTTGCTGAGTACATCACCCCCTCTACAAAAATAGTTTTCTACAATTACTATTTTTATGATGTGCCTTTCCTTTTACAGCTTAAACAGCCTGTTTATATTGTAAATGAATGGGACAGTGTTCACTCTGATAGCGCTTCTTTAGAAATTAAAGATGGCTTGTTATTTGAACCACAACTTAAAAAGTATTTGTGGAGCGAACAGCAGCTCAAAGATGCTCTGGTTCAAAAGCAAGATTTGATCGTGGTCAGTCAGCCAAATAATTTTGCAACTAAAGACCCGTCAGTAAAAACTTTGCATTACAGAAACTATGATGTGTTTATTTTCCATTCAGCAAAATAAATAAATCAGAAATAAAAAAGGAAGCCTAAGCTTCCTTTTTTATTTTAAAACGTTTTACTCTTCAGAAGTATCTTCACTATTAGATACAACTTCTTCGCTATCGGTTTCAGTCGTATCTACTTCGCCTTCAAGAAGTTCTTCTTCATCTTCTACAGCTTCAATTGAAACTACGCCTACAAGAGTTTCTTCTTCGCTTAAACGGATGAGACGAACACCTTGAGCATTACGACCTGTCATTGCAACTTCTGCTGCACGCGTACGAACAAGCGTACCACCATCAGAAATTAATAATAACTCTTTAGTTTCATCAATAGAAACTGCACCAACTAGCTCACCGTTACGTTCACTTGTTTTAATTGCAATAACGCCCTTACCACCACGTTTTTTGGTCGGGAAGTCATTTACAGGAGTACGTTTACCGTAACCGTTGGCACTCGCACACAGGACTTCACCAGTCTCAGGTACAACGACAAGCGATACGATGCGGCTTACTAGACTTGAATCTGCTGAATCATCATTATCATCTGATTCATCGTTTTCAACATCTGCATCTTCTTCACTTAAAGTACTGCTTGCAAAGCTCACGCGCATACCACGTACACCTTTCGCTGTACGACCCATTGCACGTACGTCAGTTTCAGCAAAACGAATTGCTTTACCTTCGTTAGAGAACAACATGATTTGCTGATTACCATCAGTAATCGCAACACCAATTAAGGTATCTTCTTCATTCAGTTCAATAGCACGTAAACCATTTGAACGAATGTTTGCAAACTGTTCTAACTCAACACGCTTAACCGTACCAGAAGCTGTCGCCATAAACACATAGTGGTTTTCTGGGAACTCTGTTAACGGCAAGATAGCAGTAACTGTTTCTGTTGCATCTAAAGGTAACAAGTTCACGATTGGACGGCCTTTTGCCCCACGTGATGCTTGAGGAACCTCAAATACTTTCAGACGGTACACTTTACCCACGTTGGTAAAGCAAAGTACAGTCGCGTGGTTCGATGCCACAATCAGATGTTGAATAAAGTCATCATCTTTCATAGAGGTTGCAGACTTACCACGTCCACCACGGCGCTGTGCCTGATAGTCTGAAAGTGGTTGAGTTTTTGCATAACCCGTTTGCGAAACAGTTAATACCACTTGTTCTTCTGGAATTAAATCTTCACGGCAGAAATCGACACGAGATTCAACAATTTCGGTACGACGTGCATCACCATATTGTTGTAATACTTGTGCTAACTCTTCACGAATAACACCCATCAACAAGTTGAAGTCATTTAGAATAGCTGTAAGTTCAGCAATTTGACCCAAAATTTCAGTATATTCTGCGTGTAACTTGTCTTGTTCTAGACCTGTTAAACGGTGTAAACGTAATTCTAAAATTGCGCCTACTTGTGTCGGAGATAGACGGTAAATTGAATCGCTTAAACCAAATGGACGATTTGGATCTTCACCTTCAATTTCATCTGGACGAACAGAAATAGCACCTGCTTTTTCAAGTAATGAAATAACACCACCACCTGCCCACTCACCAGCAAGTAAACGCTCACGCGCTTCAGCAGGGTTAGCAGAAGTTTTGATGGTTTCAATAATTTCATCAATATTTGCTAAGGCAACTGTCAAACCTTCTAAGATATGACCACGTTCACGTGCTTTACGTAATTCGAACATGGTACGGCGTGTCACAACTTCTTGGCGGTGACGAATAAATGCCGCAATAATATCTTTCAGATTCATCAATTTTGGCTGTCCGTTGTCTAGACAAACCATGTTGATGCTGAATGAGTTTTCAAGCTGGGTATTTAAGAATAAGTTATTTACAACGACTTCTGCGTTTTCACCGCGTTTTAAGTCAATTGCAATACGCATACCGTCTTTGTCAGACTCATCACGAAGCTCTGAAATACCTTCAAGTTTTTTCTCTTTAACTAACTCAGCAATACGTTCAATCACTTTTGCTTTGTTTACTTGATATGGAATTTCAGTAAAGACGATAGTGGTACGACCTGTCTTTTCATCTTCTTCGAAATGGTATTTACCACGAATGTGTAAACGACCTTTACCGGTACGGTAGGCATCAACAATACCTGATTTACCGTAAATAATACCGCCTGTAGGGAAGTCAGGACCGGTAATGTATTCCATCAATCCTTCAATCGAAATATTCGGATTATCAGCATAAGCCAAACATGCATTCACAACTTCTGTCATGTTGTGTGGTGCCATGTTGGTTGCCATACCTACAGCAATACCCGCAGCACCGTTAATTAACAAGTTTGGAACGCGTGTCGGAAGTACCTGAGGAATACGTTCCGAACCGTCGTAGTTATCTTCCCAGTCAACTGTGTCTTTTTCTAAATCTGCAAGAAGCTCATGTGCCAGCTTAGTCATACGGACTTCGGTATAACGCATCGCCGCGGCACTATCACCATCGATCGAACCGAAGTTACCCTGACCATCAACCAATAAATAACGTAAGCTAAAGTCTTGTGCCATACGAACAATAGTTTCGTAAACAGCTGAGTCACCATGCGGGTGATATTTACCGATTACGTCCCCAACGACACGAGCAGATTTCTTGTAGGCTTTGTTATAGTCATTGCCCAATTCGTGCATGGCATAAAGCACACGACGGTGAACAGGTTTAAGACCGTCTCTCACATCCGGCAATGCACGAGATACGATTACACTCATTGCGTAATCTAAATATGAATGCTTGAGTTCGTCCTCAATGGCAATCGGTCGGATTTCCGATACGCTCATGCATACTCCTTCTTACAGATAGATATTTCTATCCGTTTATATGTCTTGATCTTGCAAAAAATTTAGTTCCGGAAAGTGAACTAAAATCGAAAAAAATATAGCTGTATACTATAGCATAAATTGCTCGCTAACTGGGAGTTTAGCGATCTGAAAATAGCATTTTTTTACAATAAAAATTCTATTAGAATTAATAAGTTAAAATTATAGGTTTCTACTTTTAAATGTATTCCTTAAAACTCAATTATTCGACCAAAATATAAACAGCATGAAAGTGCTCTTTTTAGAACACATTTCATCTATTTAAAGAATCAAACTTTTCGTCTTAACCCAACTTAGCAATATTTGAGCTAAAGATTCCGAGACCATTTTTCAAATTCATTGCTCTTTTTTGAATAATCAATTTGAACTTATCATTTTACAGGACGGTATTGAGCCGGTATCCATTGATATCCTTTTGAGCTTTTACCAATGTGTCCAATGCCGGGAAAAGCGATATGTGCTGCCCCTACCCACCATTGGTTTTTATAGGCTTGTTCAAAGATATTCTTACGAACAGCTATAGCCTGATTCGAGTGAGTATCGGGTTTGTAGTTTGCTTCAGGATAAGGAAATTGGACTGCACCGTAATGCACAACATCGCCTAGACCTAAGAACTTTTGACCGTTTTGTCCATCTACTAAGTATGAAGAATGACCTTCCGTATGACCATGAGTCACAATGAGTTGAACATTCGGAACGTTAAAAGTGGCTTTGGTAAAAGCAACTAACTGTCCTGCCTTTTGGTATGGCTGCAAAGCATCACGCGTCATTTTAAATATTGGTTTAAAAAAATCGGTGGCTTTTGCTTCATTTGCAGATGATGTCCAAAAGTCGACATCTTCTTTCGCCAGATAAACTTTCGCATTTGGATAAGCCATTTTGCCATCAAGTGTAATCCCGCATAAATGATCAGGATGAGCATGTGTAATTAAGATGGTATCTATTTGTTCAGGCTGTACGCCTGCTTTCTTCAAATTTTCACGCACATGGCCCAAGGCAGGCCCAAAACATTTTGCAGCTCCTGCATCAATTAAAATATTTTGTGTCGGTGTTTGCACAAGATAGGCAGAGAAATCCGTGACAATCTGGTTATGCTCATCTACAGGAACAAAGTTTTCTTCAAACAGTTGATTGGCTTTTTCAGCCGAAATACCCAGTAAATCACTACGAGGCAGTCCCAGTTCCCCATCAAATAAAGCCGTTACTTTAAGGTTTCCTACTGGTTGTAAAAAGTATCCATCAACCTGATGTACACTTGGCTTTTGTTCTGCATATATAACTGTACTGGCACTGAGCAGTAATAATATCGCAAGTGATTTTAATGATTTCATCATAGAGTCCTTGGTATTTTCATACTTTAACTCTATTGGTTTTTATCTATTTAAATCGCTCAATAAACTACAAGAAACGCTCAAATTGACTTATTCTGCAGCAAGAACAGCTGGATCTATACCATAACGCTCTACAAAGCGATCACGAAAAATAGCAACAGACTGGTATCCTGATTTGGCTGCAATGGTTTTCATGGGTAGTTTTTTCGAATACAACAACTCAAGTGCATAAGTAAGACGGGCATGCGTAATCGTTTCTCTTAAGGTCGTATCTTCATGGCTAAGCTTGCGGCGAAGTGTTGCGCTGCTCAAACCTAGTCGCATTTCAAACTCACTAGACTGCCAATGGTGCTGTGGATTCTCTATTACCCAATCGTGAATGATTTTCGTCAATTTAGGTGGCGGTACAATTAGCACATCTGAACAATGCTGTTGGCATAACTGTACAAGCATAGCGGTAATACATAAACGTGCTTTCACCACATCATGATTAAACAAAGCTGTTTGCCACTCGGTTAAAGAGGTAGCAAAATCATCAATTGAAAACTTTAATATTGCTTCAGTTTTGTCGACTACGGGCTTCGCCCAAATCATTTTTGCAGCTTGAATGACTTCATCACACATAGGCACAAGAATAGTGAGATATTCACCCGTTATAGGGTCAGGCAGATTAACTGCATCGATAACCGTATCGGGTTTTATAATATAGAGGTCGCCAGCACTAAAATTGATTTGTTTTGTTTGAAGATTTAATTGTTGTTGCCCATATAGAATAAATCCCATGTGCAACTGGCTAACTTTAATATTGGAAAGCCCATGCTGATTTTTAGATCGAATACATAAATAATCTCGTGCCATATCTGCCCGCGCCAATCTCACCAATGACTGGTGCAATTGATGAGCTTCGATGGAAGCGGAATAATTAATATTCATAAGAATGATCTAAATAAAAAAACGCCCTTGGCTATTTATAGCACAAGGGCGTTTTTCGAATAAGTGACAAGCTGTAAATTACAACTTGCTTACTAACTCTGGTACTACAGCGTTCAAATCACCAACTAACCAGTAGTCAGCAACGCTGTTGATTGGCGCTTCTTCGTCTTTGTTGATTGCAACAATAACTTTAGAATCTTTCATACCAGCTAAGTGCTGGATCGCACCAGAAATACCTACAGCAATGTAAAGCTCAGGTGCAACGATTTTACCAGTTTGACCAACTTGGAAATCGTTAGGTACGAAGCCTGCATCAACTGCTGCACGTGAAGCACCTTGTGCTGCACCAAGCTTGTCAGCTAATGGGTCAAGTACTTTGTGGTAGTTCTCACCAGAACCTACACCACGACCACCAGATACAACAATACGAGCAGCTGTTAATTCTGGACGATCAAGTTTAACGATTTCTTCAGATACAAACTTAGAAATGCCTGCATCTTTTACTTCGCCAACTGTTTCAACCGCAGCAGAACCACCTTCCGCAGCAACTGGATCAAACGCTGTACCACGAACAGTACCAACAATGATTGCTTCGTCAGATTGAACAGTTGCAATTGCGTTACCAGCGTAGATTGGACGCTTGAATGTGTTCGCAGATTCAACAGAAATAATGTCTGTAATCATGCTTACATCAAGAAGCGCAGCAACACGTGGAAGAATGTTCTTACCAGTCGTTGTAGAAGCAGCTAAAACGTATTTGTAACCTTTAGCCAAGTCAGCAACTAAGCCAGCTACGTTTTCAGCTAATTGGTTTGCATAAGCAGCGTTGTCAGCAAGCAATACTTTGCTTACACCAGCAACTTTAGCAGCAGCGTCAGCAACTGCTTGAGCGCCTGAACCAGCAACTAATACAGTAATATCACCACCGATTTTTTGAGCTGCAGCAACAACGTTTAAAGTAGCACCGTTAAGTGTCTGGTTGTTGTGATCAGCGATAACTAAAATACTCATGATTTTATCCTTCCGTATTAGATCACTTTCGCTTCATTTTTCAATTTTTCAACAAGCTCATCTACAGATTTCACTTGTACGCCAGCTTTACGTTCTGCTGGAGCTTCAACTTTAACAGTTTTAAGCTTAGTACCAGCTGTAACACCGTAATCAGCAGGAGATTTAGTATCAAGCGGTTTTTTACGAGCTTTCATGATGTTAGGCAATGCAGCATAACGTGGCTCGTTTAAACGCAAGTCAGTTGTAATAATTGCAGGAAGCGCAAGTTCAACAGTTTGTAAACCACCGTCGATTTCACGAGTCACTTGTACTTTACCGCCATCCACTTTCACTTCAGAAGCAAACGTACCTTGACCAGCACCTAATAATGCACCAAGCATTTGACCTACTTGGTTAGAATCATCATCAATTGCTTGTTTACCAAGAAGGATAAGTTCTGGTTTCTCAGCGTCAACAACACCTTTTAAGATTTTAGCAACTTCTAGAGCGCCAATTTCATCAGTGGTTTCAACTAAAATACCGCGGTCTGCACCCAAAGCCATTGCAGAACGGATTTGTTCTTGAGCTTCTTTAGGACCAATAGAAACAACAACGATTTCTGATACTGTTCCTTTTTCTTTTAAGCGAACCGCTTCTTCCACTGCGATTTCACAAAATGGGTTAATTGACATTTTAACGTTGGTAAGGTCAACCCCACTATTGTCCGGCTTAACACGAACTTTAACGTTGGCATCAACCACACGTTTTACAGCAACAAGAGCCTTCATGTAATCCTCGGCTGTTCTAGCAAAAGTAAATGTTGAGAAAAGTATATTAACTCTTCAATTCAAATTTTTTAGGTACCCTATCTTGCAATGTGTTTGGCATTTCGGTCAAGTCACAATTTTCTGGAACAGTACAAAAAAAATGAAATCATCAGTTCATAAAAAAAATTTCACAGCTGACTCGCCCTTATTTTATTCTTTTTAAAGTCTATTTTATACATTGATTTTTATTATCTTTTTATCTTATTTACCTTATTAGTCAGAAACATAAGCGCCTTATAAATGAGTCAAATTTTGTTGTTTTCAGGCCATATATGCCGACAAAATGTGCAAAGTTCAAAATGGTCAATTGGGTAATTTCACATATTTCTTTTAAACAAATTTGTAAAAAAGTACAAATGATCTCTACATTCATCTTATTCAGTGCAATCAAAGTCGCGTATTGATAAATAATTTAACTTAAATGACTTAATGCTTGGTCGCTCGCGGATGAGCCTGATCATACACTTGAGCCAAATGATCAAAATCAATATGCGTATAAATTTGAGTAGTCGATAAGTTGCTATGACCTAACATTTCTTGAACTGAACGCAAATCACCACTACTTGATAACATATGGCTGGCAAAACAATGTCGAAGTAAATGCGGATGTAAGTCGACATTTACACCTGCTCGTTGTGCCTGAAGTTTTACACGTTTCTCGATTTGACGTGGAGTGAGTACACCACCTCGTTGAGAAATAAAAACAAAAGCATTTTGGTCAAAATGACCTTTCCAGATTTTATAAATTTTAAGCCAGTTCAATAGACTTTCTTTTGCCTTTTTCCCAAATGGGACAATACGGGTTTTATTTCCTTTACCCGTAATACGAACAAGATGACGATTAAAATCGATATCTTTAATTGTGAGGCCTTGTAGTTCAGCGAGACGTAAACCACTTGAGTAAAGTAGTTCCAACATGGCTTTGTCTCTTAACCACAATTGCTGATCAATTGGCTTTTCCGGCATGGGTTGATCTAAAATTTGATTAACTGTTTCTATGTCGATCATGCCCGGCAAGGGCCGAGGTTGGCGTTTTAACTTAAAATCGTCAGTAGGATTAATTTCTAGATATTTGCCTTGTTCAGCCCACTTCATAAACTGACGAATAGAAGTGAGATGACGCTGCATGCTACTTGCGCTTAACTGGTCTTGCTCAACACGCTGAGCCAGATATTCACGTAAATCTGAAGCTTCAACATTTTTTAAATCAATTTTTTTTGAGTTACAGAACTCAAGAAAGCTTTTCACATCTCGCTCATAAGCCGTGATTGTATGCTCAGACTGGTTTTGAATTTTTCTTTCTTTTAACCACATCGAGAGCAGTTGTAATGCAAAATCCAAATTGCTCTCCATTTATTTGCCCATTTTTTTGAGTGTACCAAAAACTATGTGATCATGAAAATTTCATATCGCACAGCATAATGAATCTAACTTATATATTACAATTTATACCAAGTATTCATTGGACCTTGCTGCCATGACCACCATACTCATTCCTTATTTAATTGCCATTACTTTACTTACGCTTACTCCTGGCTTAGATACAACTTTAATTATTCGTACTGCCACACTTGAAGGTAAATCTAAAGCATTCCAAGCAGCTCTTGGAATTAGTCTTGGCTGTATTGCTTGGGGAGTTGTCGTGGCCTGCGGTTTGGGTGCTCTACTTATGGCATCTGATTTAGCTTTTAATTTATTGAAATGGATGGGAGCTGCTTATCTCGCATGGCTTGGTTTAAATATGATTTTAAAACCACGTAGCCAACTTGCAGACATACAAGAAAATAATTCAAATTGTTCTACCTCAGAGAATTGGTTCATTAAAGGTTTCTTTGGCAACTTACTCAATCCAAAAGTTGGCATATTTTATATTTCATTTCTTCCCCAGTTCATTCCAGCCCAAGCTTCGGCTGTCACTTGGGTAATGGGACTTGTAATGATTCATGTGGTGATTGGAATAGTATGGTCAAGTCTATTAATTATGGCTATGCAACCACTTTCACGTTACCTAAAACAACCTAAATTTGTGAAATATATGGACCGAATTACAGGCAGTATTTTTGTATTGTTCGCATTGAAATTAGCTTTGAATAAAAGGTAAATTTTTAAAAGCGTGCTAACACATAGCACGCTAAATAATAGTTAAAGTTTTACATGAAGTTTTTTAAGTAGTTTTCTATTTGGACTGCAACTTCATCGGCATGTTTTTCTGCTAATTGATGGTCACCACCTTTCACAACATATAATGTCGATTTTTCAAACTTTTGATTTAAATACTGGCCTACCTGAACTGGACTTACTGGATCGTTATCGCCCCAGATTAATAAAGTTTCAACATTTATACTTGGCAAAAACTCTTCATAGTTAGCATGAGTGGTAACAAACCAATCTGGATATTTTAAAAATGTTTGGCGGTATGCTTCACGCCAGTCTTGCACATTAAATCGTTTAAGGTTGATTCCACCAGAAGTAGCAATTAAGACCAGCCCTTTCACCAAATGAGGTTTTTTTAGCGCTGCGGCAACGGCAAAAATCCCACCCATAGATTGGGCAATAATGATAGCTTCTTCATTAATTTGATCGACCACATAATTTGTTAGGTCTTCAAAACTCTTCACTTCAAGGGATTCCGGTGTATCGCCAAAACCGGGGTAACCAATAATTTTTGTACGGTATTGCTGAGGTAATTTTTCAATTAAGGGATGCCAAAATGCAGTACTGCCTGATGCACCAGGTAAGAAAATTAAATTATTCATATTTTTATAAGGTAATGAAATTAAAAAATTATTGTACATATAAAAGAAAGCCTCTTTTATCACTTTAACTGATGAAAAGAGGCTTCTATTTAGGCCATGCGATTAACCTTGGAAATAACGTAAATCCAAACGTCCATCATATACATGGGTTGTTGGACCAGTCATCCAAACCACATCACCTTCTTGCCATTCAATTTGTAACTTACCACCAGCAAGTTCAACTTCAACTGAGTTCGCAAGTAAACCACGGCGCATACCACTTACCGCAGCAGCACATGCTCCTGTACCACAAGCAAGTGTTTCACCAACACCACGTTCAAATACACGTAAGCGAACATGTTTATCATCAATCACTTGCATAAAGCCGGCATTCACACGTTCAGGGAAACGTTTATGTGATTCAACTTGTGGGCCAATACCTGCTACATCAGCAGTGAGTACATCTGGAACAATAGTGACCGCGTGTGGGTTACCCATGTTGACTACGTCAATACTAATGTTTTGGTCATTTGCCAACTCAAGGGTATATAAAGCTTCTGGCTCTTCGGCAACAAATGGAATTTCATTTGGTAGAAACTTTGGGTAGCCCATATTTACGCGCACCCAACCATTTTGCCCAAGCTCAGGCTTTACAATACCTGCTTTGGTTTGTACCGTAATGTTGGTTTTATTAGTTAAATGACGTTCATGTACAAAACGCGCGAAACAACGTACGCCATTACCACATTGTTCAACCTCAGAACCATCGGCATTGAAAATGCGATATTTAAAGTCAGCTTCTGGTAAATCTGGTGGTTCAACAATTAAAAGCTGGTCAAAACCAACACCAAAGTGTCGATCTGCCAAACGTTGAATGGTTGCTGTATCTAAATAAGCTCTTTGGCTAATTAGGTCAACCACCATGAAATCATTGCCCAAACCATGCATTTTGGTAAATTCTAATAGCATCTCATTTACTCCTCAGGCAATAAACGTTCTTTTTCCCAAAGCGACTCAACCGTTTCACGTTCACGAATTAAATAGCTCTTTTCACCTGATACCATGACTTCTGCAGCACGGCCACGCGTGTTGTAATTTGAACTCATAACAAAGCCATAAGCCCCTGCACCGAGTACAGCCAACAAATCATTTTCTTGTAATGCGAGTGAGCGGTCTTTACCAATAAAGTCACCTGTCTCACAAATCGCACCAACGAGGTCCCATACTTTTTCTTCAGTATCGGTACGTGGCACAACAGGCTGAATATCCATCCAAGCTTCATATAAAGCAGGACGAATCAAATCATTCATTGCTGCATCAATAATCGCGAAGTTACGATGTGTCGTTGGTTTAAGCAAATCAACTTTGGTTAAAAGTACACCCGCATTTGCACTGATGCTACGGCCCGGCTCCATATAGACTTTTAAGCCTAACTTTTCTAAAGCAGGTTTCATAGAGTTTGCATATTCTTCAACACTTGGCGGTGTCTCATCTTTATAACAAACCCCTAAACCACCACCGATATCGATATGTTTAAGATTGATGCCTAGTTTTTTCAACTCATCAATCATCACAATGACACGGTCTAAAGCATCAACAAATGGTTTAGTTTCAGTGAGCTGTGAGCCAATGTGGCAGTCAATACCTACAATTTCAAGGTTAGGTAAAGAAGCTGCATATTGATAGGTTTCATAAACGGTATCACTTGGAATACCAAATTTATTTTCTTTTAAACCAGTTGAAATATAAGGATGTGTTTTTGCATCGACATCTGGATTTACACGTAATGAAACAGGTGCTTTTTTACCTAAGCGAGCAGCTACTTTTTGAATGCGGTCCAGCTCTGCATAAGACTCGACATTAAAACAAGCAATACCTACATTGAGTGATGTTTCAATATCTACTTCAGTTTTACCTAAACCTGAAAATACGATTTTAGAAGCATCCCCACCCGCTTTCAAAACACGAGCCAGCTCACCACCAGACACAATGTCAAAACCCGCACCAAGTTTTGCCAAGACACTAAGAACAGCCAAGTTTGAGTTAGACTTCACCGCAAAACAGATTTGATGATCAATAAAGTCAAAGGCACGATCCATATCTAAATAATGTTTTTCAAAAGCTGTTTTTGAATAAACATATAACGGTGTGCCAAATTGCTGCGCAAGCTGCTCTAAAGAACATTGCTCTGCATGCAATACTCCATTAATGCGGGTGAAACTCATGAATGTGTCCTTATTTCAAAGCTTAAGGTGAAGTTGTTTGGGTTGGAGCTGATGATGACTCGACTGACTGTTCAGCCTTTTCATCCTTTTGCACAACTTGTTTTGATTCTTTATTACGATAGAGCAAGTATTTTGCACGGTTGTCATAATTTGGATCAGAAGGTAGCTGTAATGCTCCTGACTGACCGCAAGCTGTAAGCAAAATACTGCTGCTCAATAAACTGATGAGGCAAATGACACGAAGCATCTGAGCACCTGATTTAAACAATTCGATGCAGTATACCGTGATCATGCAGGCGGCTAAAGAGTAAACTTGAATAGAAAAACAATATGCATAAAAAACGCCAGCTTTTCAGCCAGCGTTTAGTCATAAGCAAATCAATTTCATTACTTTTTATGACGTGGTTTATAGAAGAAGAAATAACCAATGATCAAGATAACAAACCAGATTGGGCTGACTTTCAGTGCTTTAAACGTGTCTGGCTCTAAAGACAACACGTAGATCATGCCCACAAAGAAAATAATCGTGATCCAACAAGTAAATAAACCACCCGGCAATTTAAATGTTGATTTGGCATGCAGTTCAGGACGCGTCGTGTAATAACGAATGTAGCTCCAGATAATCAGTAACCACACGCAAATGAACAAAATGGTTGAAAGCGTTGTTGCAAGTGTGAAAGCTTCAACTGTATTTGGTACAAAATACTGTAATGCCGCACCTAACAATAAACACGCAGCAGAGAAATACAATGCATTTGCAGGTACTGCACGTCTGTTCAATTTACCAAAAGCTTTCGGTCCTTGATCTTCACGAGATAAACCAAACAACATACGGCTTGTTGAGAATACACCGCTGTTCATTGACGACATAACCGATGACAATACCACTAAGTTCATCAAGATTGCTGCCGCTGCAATACCTGCTTGGCTAAACAAGTTTACAAATGGACTAATTGCCGGATCAATTCTGTTCCACGGCGTTACCGACATTACAATAAGCAATGCTAATACGTAGAAAATAATGATACGAACTGGAATTGAGTTAATTGCTTTAGGCAAATTACGCTCAGGATCTTTGGTCTCAGCAGCAGTTGTGCCGACAAGTTCTACACCAACGAAAGCAAAGATTGCGATCTGGAAGCCAGCCAAGAAACCATGCACCCCTGTTGGGAAGAAACCACCATTTGCCCACAAGTGGGTAAATGAAGCCACCTCGCCCGTACTAGAAGTAAAGCCGGTAAAGATCATCCACAGACCAACTGCAATTAAAATAATAATCGCAAGAATCTTAATAAGCGCAAACCAGAACTCTAACTCACCAAATAGACGTACAGTTAATAGGTTCAAACCCATAATAAATACAATAGCGGCAACACTAATCATTGCACCTTCCATAGGTGAGAAAGGCTGCCCGTTATTGAAGAATTGTAAGTAGTAGATAATTGCAGAAAGATCGGCGATACCAATCGTGATCCAGCACAACCAATAGGTCCACCCCACAAAATAACCTGCCCATGGGCCAATTAAATCTGTGGTGAAGTCAATAAATGATTTATAGGTCAGATTTGACAGGAGTAATTCGCCAAGCGCACGCATGACAAAAAACACCATCACACCAATAATCAAATAAATGAATAAGATAGATGGGCCGGCAAGACTAATCGTTTTACCTGACCCCATGAATAAACCAGTACCGATGGCACCACCAATTGCAATCAGCTGTAAATGCCGATTGGAAAGACTACGATGGAGCTCACCTTGTTCATGAGGGTCGCTCAGATTTTGATTCGACATTTTATGAATACACTCCAGTAATTTTTTTAGTCCGTTAGCTAAATTCAAATCAAAAAGACGATATCGCACCATTTGCAGGTATCTTTTTAAATGTATATTTTTTGACAACTTTTCAGCTAACCAATTTTTGTCTGTATGGCTGATAATTTCAAGATACATACAATTAAATCCGATAATACGCACAAGAACATAGCAATACAACGCACCTTCCAGTCTACAAATAAGACTTGAACCACCTTGATTTTTCAATTAAAAAAGGCAATCTGATCGATTGCCTTTTTATATT
The DNA here is from genome assembly GCF_044538765.1 of Acinetobacter sp. ABJ-A23_2. NCBI lineage: Bacteria > Pseudomonadati > Pseudomonadota > Gammaproteobacteria > Moraxellales > Moraxellaceae > Acinetobacter > Acinetobacter sp. ABJ-A23_2. Next base: position 16,855 of record NZ_JBIUCP010000001.1, on the reverse strand, counting down.
TTGCTTCTAAGTTATTTATTCTTGGGCAAAATTACGTTTTATTTTTGACTTATAAAAACCAAAGTAACCAATTGCAAGTACAAGGAACCAGATTGGGCTAACCATAAGCGACTTAGCTGTATCTGCTTCAAGGCTCAAAATCGCAATCGTAAATAAGAAGAAAGCAATAACGACATAACTCATCGCTACCCCACCCGGCATTTTAAAGTTCGATTTTTCATGTAGTTCAGGAGATAACTTACGGTAGCGGATGTAACACACCAAAATCAAAATCCATACCGTTAAGAATAAAATGGTGCATAACGTTGTTGCCAAGGTAAATGCTTCAATGGTATTGGGCACAAAATATTGTAATAAAGCACCACCCATAATACAGGCACAGGAAAAAATTAAACCATTTGCTGGAACTGCGCTTTTAGTCAGCTGACCCAAAGTTTCAGGTGCCTGACCATCACGCGATAAGCCGTACATCATTCGGCTAGTTGAAAAAATACCGCTGTTCATCGAAGACATTACCGATGACAACACCACTAGATTCATAATAATTGCAGCAGTTGGAATACCTGCCATTAAGAATAATTCAACGAATGGGCTACGATCTGCTTTTACCTGATCCCAAGGTGTTACAGACATCACCACCATTAATGCCAATACATAGAACAAAATGACACGAATCGGAATTGCGTTAATGGCTTTAGGCAAATGTTTATGAGGGTCTTTAGTTTCAGCAGCTGTAGTCCCGACCAGTTCTACCCCAATAAAAGCAAAGATCGCAATCTGGAAGCCAGCAAGGAAACCATTTACCCCATGAGGGAACATACCGCCATGATTCCAAATGTTAGATATTGCCGCAACAGAACCAGATGGTGATTGGAACTTGGTCACTACCATGTAGATGCCGGCAAGAACTAAAGCAATAATGGCAACAATTTTGATAATCGCAAACCAAAATTCAACTTCACCAAATAGACGAACCGTTAATAAGTTTAAAACTAATAAAAAGAGAACACAGCCCGCACTAATCATGGCCTGTTCTATTGGACTAAAACTGACTCCATTGGGTAGCCAAAAACTCAAATAGCTCGTCACCGCGGTTAAATCTGCCATACCTACGAGCACCCAGCTTACCCAGTAGGTCCACCCGACATAAAAGCCAGCCCAAGGGCCAATCAAATCATAAGCCATATCGACAAATGACTTATAATTTAGGTTGGAAAGTAAAACTTCTCCCAAAGCACGCATAAGAAAGAAAATCATGGTGCCAATAATTAAATAGATAAATAAAATTGACGGCCCCGCCAATGAAATAGTTTTGCCCGACCCCATAAACAGGCCTGTTCCAATGGCCCCTCCAATAGCGATCAATTGTAAATGGCGATTGGTCAGCTTGCGCTGTAAGTCGCCAGCATGATCATGATGCTGAAGATTAGACATAGGTAAATATCCTAAAAATTTCCCACCTTAGCTAAAGCAAAATACATTCCAATATTTTTGGACAACGCGTGAAAAATAGGCCTTTGAAAAATGATCGGGTTCTGCCTACGTTCAGGGTGTCGTTTTGCTATACTCTGTTTTTACTGATTATGAAGTTATCTAACCGAAGTCGAATATGAGCAAAGTCAAAACTGTTTACCGTTGCGAACAATGTGGTGCTGATCATCCTAAATGGGCCGGTCAATGTTCAGAGTGTGGTGAATGGAATTCTCTGACTGAAGTCAAACTCGAACCTACTACAGCGCATCGCGCTCGTCCTAAAATTGGTGGCTACGCAGGCCAAGTTGCCAATATCACAACACTAAACAAAGTCTCGGTTTCTCATGAAACCCGCTTACCTACAGGTATTAGCGAGTTTGACCGTGTGCTCGGCGGTGGCTTGGTCACAGGCTCCGTGGTACTCATTGGTGGTGACCCGGGTATTGGTAAATCGACTATTCTTTTGCAAACCGCAACCCACATGGCAAGTGCAAAAAGCTCTGCACTTTATATTACGGGTGAAGAATCGTTGTCTCAGGTGGCCTTACGTGCTCAGCGCCTTGACCTGCCGACAGATCAGTTAAAAGTTATGGCTGAAACCTGCGTTGAGCGAATTTGTGAAGTTTTAGAGCAAGAAAAACCTGTTGTTGCAATTTTGGACTCGATTCAAACGCTTTACACTGAAACACTCCAATCTGCACCAGGTGGTGTCTCACAAATTCGTGAATCTGCTGCGTTATTAACCCGTTATGCAAAAAATAGTGGCACGGCGTTATTTATTGTTGGTCACGTGACCAAAGAAGGTGCACTCGCAGGTCCGCGTGTTCTAGAACATATGGTGGACTGTGTACTTTATTTTGAAGGCCAGTCCGACTCACGTTACCGTATGATTCGTGCTGTGAAAAACCGTTTTGGTGCAGTCAATGAACTTGGTGTATTTGGCATGACCGATAAAGGCTTACGCGAAGTAGCCAACCCTTCTGCTATTTTCTTAAGTCGTTACGACGAAGCAATTCCCGGTTCAATTGTTATGATTAGCCGTGAAGGTACTCGCCCACTTTTAGTTGAAGTTCAAGCTTTAGTTGATGATGCCCAAGGACAACCTAGACGTGTCGCTCTTGGTCTTGAACAAAACCGCTTAAACATGTTGCTTGCTGTCATGCACCGTCATGGTGGTGTACAAACCACAGGACAAGATGTCTATGTCAACATAGTTGGTGGTTTAAAAATTACTGAAACAGGTTCTGACTTGGCTGTTTTACTGGCCTGTGCTTCGAGTTTACGTACCAAAGCATTGCCTCAGCAACTTGCAGTTTTTGGTGAAGTTGGACTTTCAGGTGAAATTCGCCCTGTACCAAATGGACAAGAGCGCTTAAAAGAAGCGGCAAAACATGGCTTTAAATATGTCATTTTACCTAGAGGCAACGCCCCACAAAAAGCGATTCCAGGGGTACAAGTGATTGCTGTGGCACGCTTACATGAAGCGCTGACCGAAGCGATGCAGCTCAGCGATGAATTGACATAAAAAAACATATTTTTATAGTTGAAATTTAGTGTAAATGGCTGCATAAATACTATTACAAATTAATTTTAAACAGGAATTTCCTATGGAAGTACACCAGCGCGGCTTGATAACCGGTATTTTAATGGCTGCTTTGGCAATTTCTCCTCTTGCTGAAGCAAAACGTGCAGGTGGTGGTAAAAGCCACGGCATGGCACGCTCTACCACTTCAAGCCAGTCATATCAACAACCTCGTCAAGTGGCTCCAGTTCAACAACCTGCTACAGCACCTCAGAGATCTGGTCCGGGTGTTGGTTCAATGGTTGCAGCTGGTGTAGCTGGTGCTGCCGTAGGTGCTGTTGCAGCACATGCTTTAGCTGATGACAAACCAACATCAACTGAACAACGTGTAACCCAGCCTGACAACGAGCAACAAGCTGCTCAAGCTCAACAGCAACAAGAGAAGAAAGGTGGTATCCCAGGTTGGTTATGGGTATTACTTGCTGCTGCTGTTGCCTTTTTTGTATTCCGCAAATTTGGCGGGAAAAAAAAATTAGCAGCAAATAATCCTTACGCTCCAAACAGCAACGGTCAAAACACATTTGGCCGTTCAGCTGCGCCAACGAACTCAAACGACAACACCAATATTTTTGGTCAGTCTGTTGGTGGTGGTACAGCAACTCAAGCTCCGTTTGGCGGTGCAACAACAAGTAATGGCAACCAGTTACCAGATGGTAGCGAACCTGCTTCTTTCTTACGTGTTGCTCGTCAGCGTTTTAACCACATTCAGTCAATTAACAGTGCAAGTAACATCGAAGAAATTCGTCGCTACTTAACCCCTGAACTTTATAACTCTATGTATAACGACATCATGGAGAACCAAGATCAGGACGTTGCCGAGTTTAGTAACTTAAATGCAATGGTTGTAGACAGTGCGACTGAAAATGGTCAATACATTGTGAGCGTACGCTTTACAGGTACAGTAAGTGAAGATTTAAATAGCTTGCCACAGCCATTTACTGAAATCTGGCACTTTGTAAAACCTGTTGGCTCTCAGCAAGACTGGGTTGTTGCAGGTATTCAACAAGCTTAATTTAAATAAGCTCCAAATAAAAAAGCCACAATATGTGGCTTTTTTATTTGCTCGCCCTCAGGCAATTTCAGCTGGAAATGCGATGACTTTTTCAATTTTAAGTTGATCGGTTGCGACCATGAGTAATCGGTCAATTCCTAAAGCAATTCCTGAACATTCAGGCATATGAGGCAAAGCTGCTAACAAGTGCTCATCTAATGGCATGACATGCAGCCCTTGCTTAGCCCGCTCTGCATTATCTGCTTCAAAGCGTGAACGTAACACTTCTGCATCGAGCAATTCATCGTAAGCATTGGCAAGCTCTAAGCCTTCAATATAAACCTCAAAACGTGCTGCGACCTCTTCCCCATCTTCATCTACTTTCACTTTTGCCAAAGACGCCATTTCTGGTGGAAAGTCAGTTAAAAAGATAGGCGCATCAAAACCTAAACTTGGCTCAACAAAATGAGAGAACAACAAATCCATATAAGCTAAGCGGTCATCACCTAAATCAAGATTTAATCCCACACGATTTGCAGTATCTTTGAGTTGCTTTAAAGTCGCTTGCAATGGGTTAATGTCCAAGCGGTCCTGAAAGGCATGTTTATAACTTAAAATAAACGGACGAACTTCCCCAAAACGATGCTGCAAACAGGTTTGTAATAAGTCTGCTGTTTCATGCATTAACGCTTTTAAGTCCAAACCCGGACGGTACCATTCGAGCATGGTAAATTCACTATTGTGTTTACGCCCGTGTTCATCGTCTCGGAAAACCTTACAGATTTGATAAATCGGCCCGCTACCACTTGCCAATAAACGCTTCATGGCAAACTCTGGCGAGGTTTGTAAATATTGAGTCTGCAACTTGCCATGAATATGGCGCAAAGTCTGAACCGAAGCCAAATGCACATCGGTAACGCCTGCTTGTGAAACGATTGGCGTTTCGACTTCCATGACATCACGTTCTGCAAAGAACTGGCGAATTTGGGTATAAAGCTTAGCACGAGCCTTTAAAGCATCAATTGAACAAGTAGGTTGATAACTTAAACTCATGCCTGTGGTCCCCCGTGTGCTGCCCATTCACGGCGCAGCGGATAATTCTTACGTAATAAATCAAATGCTTTTTGCTCTACTTTGCCGTCTTTAACACAGGCACGGATGTTGGCATCATCTTGAGCAATATCATAAATTTGAGCTAATTTTTGCTTGAGCACTTCCTTTAAATCATGTCCTGAAAAATAGTCTTCACATGCAGGCAACTGAGTCTCGAAACGCTTATTAATGTCATATCCAAATTTTTGGCAAAACGCTTCATAAATCATTTGTGTACCGCGTGCCTTACCTTCCAAGCTATAACCTGCGATATGCGGTGTTGCCAACGCCAACATATTTAAAAGCTCATCAGATATGACTGGCTCATGTTCAAATACATCGAGCACCACTTTTCGCTGGGTGCGTTGAATGTCTTGCATTAAAGCAGTTTCTTTCACCACCGGACCACGAGCGCTATTAATTAAAATGGTGTTAGGTTGAAGTTGTGCAAAAGTTTGTTCATTGAAAAGATGATACGTCGCATGTTCACCGTTTTTGGTGAGCGGCACATGAATGGAAATGGCATTGGCTTGTTGCAATAGGGTTTTAAAGCTTACATTTTCAATTGAATCTAACTGTACATATGGGTCAAAACCAATTACGTTCCAACCAAGTAACTGAGCCATATAAGCCAAACGTTTACCCACATTTCCAAGACCAACGATGCCTAGCGTAAATTTTTCTTGTCGTTCTAAAAGGTTTGTATCTAAATGCAGTAAAGCAGTAATCACATATTCAGCAACGGCTTGTGCGTTACAACCTGCTGCATTGGCCCATGTAATGTCATGTTTTTCTAAGGCTTGAATATCTAAATGATCGGTTCCGATTGTGGCACTACCCACATATTTTAAAGCGGTGTTTTGAATTAAACTTTCGTTCACTGCGGTGACTGAGCGAACCAATAAAGCTTCAGCATCTTTTACATCTGCGTGTGTTAAGGTGCGTCCTGCATGGTGTTGAATATCGCCAAATTCTGAAAAAAAGTAATCGGTAAATGCCAAGTTTTCATCTGCGACGATTTTCATTGTCTGCAACTCATAGCTTATAAAAACGTTATTATCCTTTGAGTTGTAGCAAAGCACAATGTTCGGGGCGTTAAATTACAACAAGGTTTCAAAGGTTAGTTCACCTACAAACCACCACCAAAATAAAAATAAGCCATCACAGCAAGAGTGAGCCACATTAAAATAATAAGTACAGCAACCAAATAATTTCGTGGCCCTTTTTCATGTTCTTCTAGCCATTCATTAGCTTGCTGTTCCGCATCGAAAATAACCTGTTGAGGGGTAAAACGAAGCGCTAACCAAATGAGTATGGGTAAAATGATGGCATCATCTACAAAGCCTAATATAGGAATAAAATCTGGAATTAAATCGATGGGACTAAAAGCATAAGCCACAGCCACGACCGCAATCACTTTGGGTAACCACGGCATTTGAGGATGCCTTGATGCGAACCAAAGCATAATAATTTGTTTTTTTAGACGTTTTGCCCATTCTTTTATTGATTGTACCCAAGACATTTGGACAGACTCTGAACCTTTAGAGTTTTATAATAATCTATAAAATCTATCCTTAGCTTAAAAGCAACAGAAATGTCAGATGAGCTTCGTTTTAAGCCCATCATATTGAACGATATATTTTAAATTTCTGTATATAAAACAAACCTGTCTCCCCTACAGAAACTTGCCAATGTGAGGCCAGATTGTTTGGCTAAGTGAATGGCCATACTGGTCGGTGCTGAAATTGAAGCGAGTAAGCTAATATTCAACTGGGCACATTTTCGTATCAGTTCATAACTTGCCCGACTGGTCATCACCACAAAACCTAAACTGGTGTCGTAGTTTTCTTGCGCCAAATAACCAATTAGTTTGTCTAAGGCATTATGGCGGCCAACATCTTCAAATAATGCCACGATTTGACCATCAACCACCCACGCTGCGGCATGTGCGCCACCTGTTAAAGCGGTAATTTCTTGCTGGGCTTTTAAATGGGAAATGGCACTCGGAATTTGCTCAAGCCAATTTTTTGATGCATGCGTTGTAATTTTCGGAACATCTAACTGAAACTGCTCTAAGCTCTCAATTCCACATAAGCCACAGCCTGTACGACCTACCATCATACGGCGGTGTTCTTTTAATGCGGCAAATGCTCTCGATGAAATGGTCATTTCCACCGTAATGCCCAATTCATTTTGATGTACATCAAGTGCATATAGCTCTTTTAAACTGGTCAAAATACCTTCTGAGAGACTAAAACCTTTGGCAAATAATTCGACATCGGTTGGTGTTGCCATCATCACCGCATGTGAAATACCGTTATACACCAAGGCGATTGGGTACTCTTGCACAATATGATCTAAAACATTTTCAGATTCGGTTTTGTTAAACCGCTGTACTTGTAATGTTTCAACCCCATAAGAATGTGGTGTCAAAATTATTTCCTTTATTTCAAAATGGCGCTTGTTTAGAGCGCCATTTATTTGAATTACATTTTAAATATCGTCTTAGATTTAAAGGCTGCTGACTTTTCTATCTGCATCTTCAGGGTCAACGGCTGTTGCCAAGTTAAAATGCTCAGGTGCATTTCCGGGATGCAAAATCACAGGAACACTTTTTGATGCCGGAATCTTGGCATATTTATCGTGACTGCTTAATGCCACCAAAGGATTGGTTTCCGGATAGTAAGCCGCCAAGCTGCCGCGTGGAATGTTGTACGGCACAATACGGAAACTATGCACAATACGTTTCACACCATCCGAGAACACACTTTCAATATCGACCCACTGGTTTGCTTCAAAGCCTGCTTCATCAATATCCGCTTGGTTCATAAACAACACACGGCGCTGACCAAACACTCCGCGGTAACGGTCATCTAGACCATATAAAGTGGTGTTGTATTGGTCATGAGAGCGAGTGGTCATTAAGGTATAGACCTTACTTTCGGTATATGCCGCAGCGTACTGATTTTCCTTATCGGCATAAACCTCACTCAGCGGCGTAATCATAAACTGCGCTTTACCACTCTTGGTATTCCAGATGTGCTGATTGGCTGGATGCTCTAGGTGGAAACCGCCCGGTTTATAAACACGTAAATTAAAGTCATGGAACTCATCAAATACATCGGCAATTGAGTCACGAATACGATCATAACTTTCGATGTACCATTTCCACTTAATTTGACTGTCTGGAAGTACTGCTTCAGCCATTCTTGCCACAATATCTGGTTCTGACAAAATATTTTTAGAAATTGGTGTATTGCGCCCTGCCGACAAGTGAACATTACTCATGGAGTCTTCAACCGAAATCGCTTGTGGGCCATGAAGCTGCTCATCAATTTCGGTACGGCCTAAACATGGCAAAATAAGAGCGTCTTTACCACATACCAAATGGCTACGATTTAACTTAGTGGCTACATGAACAGTTAAATCACATTTTCTAAGTGCTTCTTGGGTATATGGAGTATCGGGAGTTGCAACCGCAAAGTTTCCGCCCAAACCAATAAAGACTTTGACCTCGCCCTCAGCCATAGCTTTAATGGTTTCGACCACACCATGCCCATTTTTTCTTGGTGATTTAATACCGAATACACGGTCAATGCTATCGAGTAGTTTAGGGCTAGGCAGCTCATTAATCCCCATGGTGCGGTCGCCTTGCACGTTACTGTGCCCACGAACCGGACATAGTCCTGCACCTGGTCTGCCAATTTGACCACGCGCCAACAATAAATTTGCCAACATATGTACGTTAGCGGTTCCGTGGCGGTGCTGGGTAATCCCCATACCCCAACAGAAAATGGAGCGCTCTGATTCTAAAAAGAGTTTAGAGAGTTTTTCTAAATGTTCAGGTGACAGACCTGAGTGCTTATGAATATCTGCCCACTCAGTTCTTTCCACCTCAGCAATCATTTCATCGAAACCAACCGTATTCACCGCAATAAAGTTTCGGTCAAAAACACTCGGTTTACCTGAGGCAAGTGCTTTTTTATCCCACTCATTTAAATGCTTTAACATCCCTAACATGAGTGCATAGTCACCACCAATTTTAGGCTGGAAATAATAACGACTAATTGGCGTACTGCCGTTGGTCATCATTTCAAGCGGTGCTTGCGGATCTTGGAAACGCTCTAGGCCTCGTTCTTTAATTGGGTTAATCGCAATAATATTGCCGCCGCGTTTAGACACTTCACGTAAAGTACCTAACATACGCGGATGGTTGGTGCCGGGGTTATGCCCAAAACTAAAAATTGCATCGGCTATATCAAAGTCGTCTAGGGTGACTGTGCCCTTTCCTAAACCAATTGAGTCAAGCAAGCCAACACTTGTGGTTTCATGACACATGTTCGAACAGTCTGGAAAGTTATTTGTACCGAAGCTTCGCACAAACAATTGATATAAAAATGCTGCTTCGTTACTGGCACGGCCCGACGTATAAAATGCCGCTTGGTCAGGGTTGTCTAGTGCATGTAAATGTTGAGCGATGAGCTTAAATGCATCGTCCCAAGAAATAGGCACATATTTATCGGTTGCAGCATCATAACGAACTGGGTCGGTTAAGCGGCCTAGGTCTTCTAGGAAGAAGTCACTTTGTTCTGACAGCCAACTGACGGTATGTCCTGCGAAATATTCGGGAGTAACGGTTTTACTCGTCGCTTCAAAGGCAACCGCTTTGGCACCATTTTCACAAAAGTTAAATGCGTGAGCGTCTTTCTTTTCTGGCCATGCACAGCCGGGACAGTCAAAACCTGTCGGCTGGTTAATGTTGAGTAAGGTAATTGAGCCTTTGCCTAAAATATCTTGTCGCTTTAGGTTTCGAGCAACACTCAGCAGTGCGCCCCACCCGCCAGCAGGATGAGTATATGGCTCAATTCGCGCAAAACTATTATTTTCCTGTATGTGCTTTTGTTCTTCTGAATTATCCACTTTTTCATCCTCTTATCTTTTTTACACTCAACAGGCTCAGTGAAATCACAATTTAATTATGGTTTGATCAAAGCTACCCGCTGTTTACCCATGAGTAGAGTCTGCTTTTTATGTTATTGCTCATCTTTTAAAAGCTGGCTCAACTGCTCTTATAATATGTGCCATATTATTTACAATTACAATCATTCAACCCAATCACATTATTTATATAAAAACATATAAAACAATGGGTTAAAAATTTAATGGCTGTGTTTTTTACAGATAAAAACATTATTGGGTTTCATTTTTAACAGTTTGAAAGCGTTTTAAAATTGACACTTACATGTGTTTATCTATGGTTTTTTGGTATTAAGCAGTATAAAACAATGAGAAACTTATCCTTATTAGAGCATTTATGAAGGTTGTGATCGCCCCTGACTCATTTAAAGACAGCTTATCTGCTTTGAAGGTAGCGCAAGCCATTGCCGAAGGGTGGCAAGCGGTTTTTCCTCATGCAGAAACTGTTTTATGCCCAATGGCAGATGGCGGTGAAGGAACCATTGAAGCTGTTTTAGAAGTCTGCGAAGGTCAATGGCGTGAAAAAACTGTAGTCGGGCCATTAGGTCAACCTGTTCAAGCCAAATGGGGATGGTTAGAGCATCAGAAAATCGCCATCATTGAAATGGCTCAAGCGAGCGGCATACAGTTAGTTCCACCGTCTGAGCGGGATGCTTGCCACAGCACAACCTTTGGCACAGGCCAGCTCATTCTGGATGCTTTAGACGCAGGCGCAAAAGACATTATTTTAACCGTGGGCGGTAGTGCTACTAATGATGGCGGCACAGGTTTACTCAGTGCTTTGGGCGCAGTTTTACTCGGTGCCAATCAAAACGTTTTACCCGCAGGTGGCCTCGCTCTAAGCAACCTATCCAAAATTGATTTAACGCACTTTGACCCACGCATTCAGCATACACGGTTTTTACTGGCTGCCGATGTGACCAATCCACTCTGCGGTCCAAAAGGCGCATCTCATATTTTTGGCCCACAAAAAGGGGTTTCCCCTGCTCAAGTACAGTTACTCGATGCAGCACTTGCCCATTTTGCCGATGTCACGGCACAACTTTTAGGTTTCGACAAACGAGATGAAGCAGGCTCAGGTGCTGCTGGCGGTTTAGGCTTTGCAGCCAAAAGTTATTTAAATGCAGACTTTAAAGCTGGTGTTAAAGTCGTAGCCGAACTGAATCAACTTGAGCATAAAATTGCTAACGCAGATTGGGTCATTACAGGCGAAGGTAAATTTGACCAACAAACCTTAAGCGGTAAAACCGTATTTGGGGTGAGTCAAATTGCTAAGGCGCACAATGTTCCTGTGATTGTTATTGCAGGCGCTTTAGGCGAAGGTTACCAAGCGCTTTATGAGCATGGCGTTACGGCTGCTTTTTCACTCGCCAATGGCCCCATTACATTAGAACAGGCCTGCGAATATGCAGCAGAACTTATTTATGAAAGAACCGTCGATATTGCGAGATTAATTCAGTTTAGCCAAACCAGTTTAACGGATAACAAAGCTTAATCGGCTAATTTTAAAAGACTTTCTTTGCAGCTTTCCAATATTTCATCGCTAAGGTTTGATTGGTCTAGGCATGCGCGAGACAAGGCAATTGCCCCTACAGATTGGGCAAGAATATTAATGGCTTGCTTTCTCAACTCTGGTGTTTCCAAAGAAACTTGTTTGGCTCGTTCGTTCATAATGAACTGAATAAGTTGCTCAATGCCTTCTTCAAATTCGACTTTTACTTCGTCTGGCTGTCTTGCGGCATCACAAGATAGCGCTGTTAGTGTGCAGCCCAAATCTCGATTATCTCGATGAGTGCGGGACACATAAAGCTGAATAAATTGAGTTAAGTTTAAACCTTCGATTCTTTTTAAAACCTGCTCAAGCCCATGTTTAACGGTAATTGAGACAAGGTCAGTCTTCGAGCTGAAATGTTTATAAAAGCCGCCGTGGGTAAAACCTGCGCTAGACATTAACTCGGCAATGCCGACCCCATCGTAGCCTTTGCTACGAAACAGTTGAGTCGCCTTTTCAACAATTTTATCTCGGTTTTCTTTTACCTGAGTTTTACTGACTTTCATGTTGGCGCACCCACTTTTATTCACCCTACTGGTCATAATTATACATTGATTATGATTGACATCAAAAATTAGTTATTTTAGATTATGATCATCATCTAAAAATTAAAGCGTGGAGACATCACATGTCAGCTCAGTCAAAAGTACTTATTACAGGGGCTTCGTCAGGGATTGGTTCTGTCTATGCAGACCGATTTGCTCAACGTGGTCATAACTTAATTCTGGTTGCACGAGACACAACCCGTTTAGATAAAATCTCAAAAGATCTTCAAGAAAAATACGGTGTACAAGTCGAGTTCATTCAAGCCGATTTATCAAAGGATCAAGACATCAGTAAAATTGAAGATGTACTCAAAAACGATGCTGATATTGAAATTTTGGTAAATAACGCAGGGATTACACTAAGCGGGAACTTTTTAGCTCAGGATATTAAAGAAATTGAAACACTCATGACTTTAAATATGACGGCGGTGGTTCGATTGTCTCATGCAGTTTCAGAGCAACTTGTGCGTAAAGGTAAAGGCTCAATTATTAATTTAGGTTCTGTGGTTGGGTTGTCCCCTGAATTTGGCTCTACCATTTATGGTGCAAGTAAGTCTTTCATACATTTTTTTAGCCAAGGCTTACATTTAGAGTTAAAAGATCATGGCGTACATGTGCAAGCCGTATTGCCTTCTGCCACTAAAACCGAAATTTGGGAACGTTCAGGCATCGATTTAAGCCAAGTTCCGCCATTAATGGATGTCAATGATTTGGTCGATGCTGCTCTAATCGGCTTTGATCGCAAAGAAACAATTACAATTCCTGTGCTTAAAGACGAAAATCAATGGAATAATTTTGAAAAATCACGTATCACTTTACTACCAAACTTTTCTTCGGCTGAAGTAGCTCAACGTTATAAAGCTAACTAGTATTGCTACCCACCTCTTAAGTAGGAAAATCTTATGAATGTTATTGATGCTCTCCGTAAGCGCCGTGCAATTAAACGCTTCGACCCTTCTTTTGAATTATCTGAAGATAACAAGAAAGAGTTATTACAAGAAGTTTTAGCAAATGCACCAAGTGCTTTTAACTTGCAACATTGGCGTCCAGTGATTATTGAAGACACTGAGTTAAGACAAAAAATTCGTGCCATTGCTTGGGACCAACCACAAGTTACAGAAGCATCTTTACTGATTGTGTTATGTGCAAAAGTAAATACATGGGAAGTTGATGCTAAACGTGTATGGGATGGCGCGACTCCAGAAGTTCAAAATATTATGGCTGGTGCAATTGACCAGTATTATCGTGACCGCCCACAAACCCAACGTGACGAAGTGATGCGTAGTGCGGGCATTTTTGCTCAAACCCTCATGTTACTTGCTCAAGAACATGGTTTAGATAGCTGCCCGATGGATGGTTTTGACTTTGACGCTATGGCGAAGCTCGTTAACTTGCCTGAAGACCATGTGGTGTGTTTAATGATTGCTGTTGGTAAGTCAGCTTCTGAGCCTTACCCACGTGTAGGTAAACTTCCTTACGACGATGTGATTATTCAAAATACATTCTAAGTCGTTATTCAAATTTTAGGCTTTCATCCTATTTGTTCTTTTTATTATAAATAGCTGGAAGCCTTTAATTTAGTATTCATTTAGGCGCTAAAAATTATAAACTTGCGAATAGAAAATTAAGCGACTTTATTCCTATCATCTTCTATGTATGACATCGTAATATTAATTAAGCAGTCAACTAACTCTTCAAAAGTAAAACCCATATTTTCAGACGTAAAAAAGTTCATTGTTAAAGCGATACTTGAGTGAATTAAAATATAAACCATCATTTTTAAATTTTTGATTTTTAATACTTCTGGATGTTTCATCGCATATTCAATAGCTAATACATTTATCGCTTTCACAGCTTTTACCTGACTTGCTTCCGTACTGTATTTAGAAGAAACACTGAGCCAATAAAAATATTTATTATTATCTTTCGCCAAAAGTTCACCAATTTTTAAAAAAATTGTTCGGATTGCTTCAGGGATCTCTAAATCTAAAATTTCAGGAATCACCTCATAAATGGCTTTTGATATCTCCACAATGAAGTGTTGCTGCATCTCGATAAAAAGCGCGTCTTTATTTTTGAAATATTCATAAAAACTTCCCGATCCGACGCCTGCAATCTCACAAACTTTAAGTACAGTCGTATGCTCCAAGCCATTTTTCATAACAGAGATAAATCCTGCACTCACTATAGATTTAAATGTATTTTTCGCTCTATTTTGTTTTGGTTTTCTTGTAGTTACCTTCATTTTTTATCCTTATAAATATCCGGCTTTTTTCCGTATAAATTCATTGATAAATTCTAATAGAAATCAAAATTTGATCAATTATTTTTTAAAAGATGAGTTAGAAAAATGAATACAGCTCTAGCATCAAATCAAAAAATAGTTCGCCGTAATGTTGAGCTTTCTTACGATGCGAATAAAAGTTACTCTTTTTATTATGAGGAAAATCCTGTCGTCACTTCTTTGTTTGTTGTACTTTCCGCAATGTTTCCTCCGGGTGAAATGTTTTTTATAGAAAGTATTAGAAACGTTCGAAGCCAAATTAAGGATGAAAACTTATTAGAAGATATAAGAGCTTTTATTGCTCAAGAAGCTTTTCATAGCCGTGAACATAAAACATTGAACAATCATTTCCTCCGTTCTAACTATCCTGAAGTGGTCGAAATTGAGGCTAAAACCAAAGCCCGTTTAGATAAATTACGTAAACTTTCAGCAGTCGAACAAGTCGCTGCTACCGTAGTGATGGAACATTACACAGCTACACTTGCTCGCCTATTGCTCACAGACCAGTTAATTAAAGAAAAAACTACGCAAGAAAGCAGAAATCTTTGGGAGTGGCATGCCCTTGAAGAACTTGAGCATAAATCGGTCGCGTTTGATGTATTAAATGCGATAGGAGGAAATTCTAGCAAAAACAGAAAACTCGCTTTAGCTAGAGTCACAAAACTTATCATGCCTATTATGTTTGAATATTGGATCAAGATTTTAAAAAGAAAAGATATAAAATTCACCTTCAAACAATTGAAGGATGGGGTTTATTTAGGATTTGGCGGAGTTAATCGGTTAGGAATTTTATCGAAAGCATTTGTAGATATGCTTGATGTCAGAGACGAAGGTTTTAATCCTCTACATATGCAAACCGAACAGTTAGAAGCTGAATTTCGAGAAAAGCTTTTTGGCCAACAAGGGTTTCTCAAAGAAGCGCTGAGCTAGAAAAGCAATATATAAGGCCCTCATCTGAGGGCTTTTTCAGACTTAATTCTCTTTAAAAAAAGTGTAGAGATTACATAGGTTCGCTAAATTTAAACTGCTTTAAAAAGCGCATTAATAATCTATCATTTTCATCGGCCTGTTCTGATATTAAAAGCTGAAGAATTGCGCCATCAATCATATATAAAAACAGTCTGGCATCAGTAAAAGAAACATCAGCTTTGAGTAATCTAAGTTGGCTATAAATTTCATTGGTCAGCCATGTTCTATACCTTACTGCGGTTTGGTAAGCGTTTGGATAGCTGTTTTTAGTTTCAAAAATGGCCTTAAATAATAAGTAATACTGCCCTTCTAAGTTGGTATGTAGCTCATAAAGATTCTTAAGTTTATCGATTGTGCTTGTGTCATGGTCGTACTCCACCATTGCAACCACTTGGTCTTGCAGCCGTTCTTTTTGCACAATTAGACAGATATCAATGAAGCGTTCCTTCGAGTGAAAATAGTTATAAAACGTCATTTTATTCACTTCGGTTTCTCTCACAATTTTGTCGACACCGACCATGTGAAAGCCACCGTAGTGGAACAAATCGATCCCTTTTTTGACCACCTCAAAAGCACGTGTTGGGAGAATTAAATTTGGCATAGTTTTACCGTTATAAATTAAATTTTTGTTGTATATAAATGAGATATAAAAACCTTTTAATTTTTTAAAGCTGAAAAAAAGGCGTAGCAAAGCCTATAAAGGCTGTGCTTGGCACATCTCAAGTTTTGTTGTTGCTGCAAGTTTTTAGTCGTGACGATTTAAAGCCTGATTTGCCGCATGGCGATCAAACTTGTTAAAAACTAAGTTGTGTTGTTATAGCTTTTGGCAAAGGTTGCCAAGAAATAATGGATGTGCAAAGCCAACTCCTTTTTATAGGGAGTTCTGCCAGACATTTATAGAATTATGGTGGCAGAACGAGAAAGGGTTAGCAGACTAGTATTATCTCAAACTAGCACACCCGTAGGTGTCCCTTCCCCGTCCTACCGCTACGGGAAAGGAACGAGTGGCTACCACATATGAGTATTCCTCAGAAGGAATGGCTCTGATGCGGGAGATAATATACGGTCTGCTAAAACCGACTGGCAATGTGGCCAGCAGGCAAAGAATAGTGCTCAACCCTTTTGCAGTCAAGCACACAAAATGACATTTGTTTTAAATTAGATCATTAAAAAGTAAGGATAAATAATGAGATAGTTATTGTTAAATGGGGGTTTATAAAGGGGAAAAAAACAGCCTTGGAGGATTGCTTACAATATGTATGTAGTATATTAATTTTTAAATTAGCTAATATAAATATACTAGAAAACTTACTAAACTATTGAATAGCACAATTATTTATATAAGAATTTCCTATATTAAAGAGACTCTTATATGACATCTGTTCTTGAT